>NZ_CAWNMS010000102.1:0-90693 GCF_963875605.1 Vibrio sp. V04_P4A5T148 | reverse complement strand
ACTTACAACAGTGCTGGACAAGCTATCTCAAGGCTGAACAACTATTAGCGCAGGGGCATTGGCCACAAGCACACTGTTTGTTTGAAGATGTACTGCATCATATGCCAAGCCATATTCAATCAGCACTAAACTGCGAACATACAAAACCTTGCCAGTTGGTGTGCTTGATCTCTGGGCTATGTGATGCTGCTGTTTCTCAATCTGAAATTTTCAACCACTTGGGCCAGCATAAACAAGCCTTTGATGTCTTAAATCAATCTTATGCTCTGCTGCAGTTTACTGCGATTGAGCCCAATGCCTTGGTTAACCGCCTTGCCAACGTACTCACCAAACAAAGCGATGACTTGCTCAAACATATGGGTGCTTTTTGTTCAGCGCAGCGCAGCGCGACTTGGATGTTGGAGTTCGAACACGTACAAAAAGCGCACCACTATTTCAACCAACTCAAACGTTATAACCAAGTACAGGCTCAAGTTCCGTCGTCAAACTGTCATTGTTCAACTGAATAATCACCATAGAGTTACCATTCCGGATAAGACTGGCCACCTAGCATCATTCACAGCCGCTATAAGTAACGTGCTGTGGTCAGGGGATTAGACTTAGGCGGAACCTAGAATCTAACCTCTCACCCTGAAAATGTATCGAGATGGCATGAGAATTTAATCGATTGCGTTATCAATAGTTGATGTATGTCAAATTGTCGTAGACAATACGCACCCGAGTCTAGGGGCGATCCCTAGACTGCGTTCTGCACTTTTGGAGGAGCGCATTGGTTTTAACTATCGACATTATAGTTAGAGCCTATTTTCTATTTTTGCATGACGCTGCTACCGTTGGCGCATGCTAAATACCTCGTTTTTAAGGGAAAGATGATGGTAATACCTGAAAACAGCAGTATTGTGATTTTTGGTGCTTCAGGCGACTTAACCTATCGCAAGCTTATACCTGCTCTGTATCACTTGTTCGCCAGTGATCAACTGCCGAAATCCTTTGCTATTCTGGGTGTCAGCCGAACCCAATACAGCGATGAGTCATACCGTGAAAAATTAAAGCGCTCTCTTCAGGAAATGGAAAAGACCGTCCCAGATATTCTCGACGCCTTTTGCGAGCACTTGCATTATCAAGCGATCAATACTTCAGATGTTGCAGAATACGCGCAGCTCGCCACGCGTCTTGACTCTTTGGCTGAGCAATACCAATTCACGCAACGCAACACTCTGTTCTATCTCGCGACGCCGCCGAGCCTTTATGGCGTCATCCCGGCCAATCTCGCAGCGCATGGATTAAATAGCGAAGCGCAAGGTTGGAAGCGTTTGATCATCGAAAAACCGTTTGGTTATGACCTCGCATCGGCTCAAAGCCTTGATATCGAAATTCATCGCCATTTCCAAGAACACCAGATCTACCGTATCGACCATTATTTAGGCAAAGAGACGGTACAAAACCTGTTGGTTTTCCGTTTTGCTAACGGGATGTTCGAACCTTTGTGGAACCGCAATTTCATTGACTATGTCGAAATTACAGGCGCAGAATTTTTGGGCGTCGAAGAACGCGGTGGCTATTACGACGGTTCTGGTGCGGTGCGTGATATGTTCCAAAACCATTTACTGCAAGTGTTAGCTATGGTTAGCATGGAACCACCAGCCGCCATTAATGCCGATTCAATTCGTAACGAAGTCAATAAAGTGCTGCAAAGCCTGCAACCGCTTTCTGATGATGACCTACGCCACAACCTCGTACTGGGGCAATATACGGAATCGGAAGTTCGTGGCCAGTTTTTACCCAGTTACCGTGATGAACATGGTGTGGCAGCAGATTCGCGCACTGAAACTTATGTCGGTTTGAAAATGTTTATTAATAACTGGCGCTGGAATGGTGTGCCATTTTATGTGCGTTCAGGTAAACGTTTACCAACGCGCGTCACCGAAGTGGTCATTCACTTTAAGCGTACGCCACACCCTGTTTTTGGGCAAAATGCCCCTGAAAACAAGCTCATCATCCGCATTCAGCCCGATGAAGGCATTCAAATGAGCTTTGGTTTGAAGGAGCCAGGTGCGGGCTTTAAAGCCAAAGAAGTCTCTATGAACTTCCATTACACATCACTGGAAGAAACCAAAATGTTGACCGCTTATGAACGGCTCCTTTTGGATGCGCTCAACGGTGATGCAACTTTGTTTGCGCGTACCGATGCCGTAGAAGCGTGTTGGAAATTCGTGCAGCCTATTTTGGATTTCAAACAAGACCCGCAATCGCTGTTTGGCTATGCCTGTGGTACGTGGGGGCCGAAAGAGTCTGATTTACTGCTACACAATGATGGCCGCGCATGGCGCTTCCCGTGTAAAAACTTGACCGATACGGATTACTGCGAATTATGATCAATCATAAAATTTTTCAAACCCCAGAACAGGTGGTTGAAACGCTCGCCAATGAAATGCAACGCTATAGCGAGCAAGGTCAGCCGGTTCATATCTCCCTTTCCGGTGGCAGCACACCCAAAATGCTGTTCAAATTATTGGCCAGTGAACCTTATGCACAGGCGATTGCATGGCAAAACCTGCATTTTTGGTGGGGTGATGAACGCTGTGTTGCTCCTGACGATGCCGAAAGCAACTTTGGTGAAGCCAATACACTGCTGTTTAGCCAAGTGAACATTCCACCTCAAAATATTCACCGTATTCGCGGCGAAGATGATCCACAAACCGAAGCTAAGCGCTTTGCCGATGAAATGGCAAACGTCATTCCATCCGTCAACGGTACTCCTGTTTTTGACTGGATTTTGCTCGGTGTTGGCGCAGATGGCCATACGGCATCCCTGTTCCCTAATGTGACCGACTACGAGGATGAGAATTTATCTTTAGTGGCAACGCATCCGGAATCAGGCCAACTTCGTGTCTCTAAAACAGCGAAAGTGTTGGAAGCTGCAAAACGCATTAGTTATCTCGTTCTTGGCGCAGGTAAAGCCGAGATCGTACACGAAATTCACACCACGAAAGCAGAGGATCTTCCTTATCCGGCTGCCAAAGTTAAATCAACAACTGGCGAAACAGAGTGGTTTTTAGATTCAGATGCCGCAACAAAGATTGCGTGAAGGAGAGAAATAAATGAAAGGTGATATCGGTGTAATCGGCCTAGCAGTGATGGGCCAAAACCTTATCCTAAATATGAACGACCACGGTTTTAAAGTGGTAGCTCACAACCGTACCGCGGCAAAAGTCGATGAGTTCCTAGCAGGTCCAGCGAAAGACACCAATATTGTTGGTGCTTATTCACTGCAAGAGTTAGTCGACAAACTGGCGACACCTCGCAAAGTGATGCTGATGGTGCGTGCGGGCCAAGTCGTGGATGATTTCATCGACCAACTGGTTCCGCTACTCGATAAAGGCGACATCATTATCGATGGTGGTAACACGAACTTCCCAGACACCAACCGCCGTGTTGCAGCACTGCGTGAAAAAGGTATTCACTTTATCGGTACAGGCGTTTCTGGCGGCGAAGAAGGGGCACGTTTTGGCCCATCTATTATGCCAGGTGGCGCACCTGAAGCTTGGGAAGCCGTGAAGCCAATTTTCCAAGGTATCTCAGCAAAAACCGAAGCTGGTGAACCTTGCTGTGATTGGGTGGGTAACGACGGCGCGGGCCACTTCGTTAAAATGGTACACAACGGTATCGAATATGGCGACATGCAGCTAATTACCGAAGCTTATCAGTTTATGAAAGACGGCTTGGGTTTAAACCATGATGAAATGCAAAAAGTGTTTGCTGATTGGAATAAGACCGAGCTCGATAGCTACCTAGTGGAAATCACCGCTGATATCTTAGGCTACAAAGACGAAGATGGTGAAGCTCTGGTTGAGAAAATCCTCGATACTGCTGGCCAAAAAGGCACAGGGAAATGGACGGGCATTAACGCACTCGATATGGGTATTCCGCTGACGCTCATCACTGAGTCAGTTTTCTCTCGTTGCCTCTCAGCATTGAAAGATCAGCGCGTTGCTGCCGAAGCGCTGTTTGGTAAGAGCAATATGCAGATCGAAGGTGATAAACAAGAGTGGGTTGACGCACTTCGTCAAGCGCTACTTGCGTCTAAGATCATCTCTTACGCACAAGGCTTTATGCTAATGCGCCAAGCGTCTAACGAGAATGGTTGGAATCTTAACTACGGTAACGTGGCATTGATGTGGCGTGGTGGTTGTATCATCCGCTCCGCATTCCTGAGCAACATTCGTGATGCGTTCGAAGCTAACCCAGAAATCGCCTTCTTAGGTTCAGATGCCTACTTCAAGGGCATTTTGGATAACTGCCTAGCGGCTTGGCGTAAAGTAGCGGCCAAATCAATGGAAGTCGGCATTCCAATGCCATGTATGACCTCCGCGCTCACTTTCTTAGATGGCTACACCACCGCTCGCCTACCGGCTAATTTACTGCAAGCCCAACGTGATTACTTTGGTGCTCACACTTATGAGCGTACTGACCGTCCACGTGGTGAATTCTTCCACACAAACTGGACTGGTACAGGCGGAAATACGGCGTCTACCACTTACGACGTATAAAAAATTCGGCTTACGATGAAAAAAGGACTAGCTAAGCCCCTTCATCTACGCCTATAATTTGACCGTCATGGAGGATGTTAACTAGGTTAACATCCTCTATTTTTTTGTTTCCAAAACTACATGAGATCCAAAGATGACCATCAATAAGTTCTATGTACTTGTCCCACAGGCTGTGGAAGAAGACACTCATAGGGAAAATGAAGTTCAATCTGCTATGGAAGCTCAACGTCAGGCATTAGTGCAACAAGCGCAGAAACAAGGCGCAGTAGCATAATCCATAAGCAGAGTGTGGCAACACGCTCTGCTTATCACTCCTCTCTAGCTCATCTATAGGCATATCGTTTGCCAATCATGATTCATGAAATACTCCTTTAAGTGATCAATCAAAGCTCTGACAGCGGGTGATAAATGACGCCGAGAAGGATATAAAGCGTAAATGTCCATTTTCTTCGGTTGCCAATGCGCTAACACCTGCTGTAAGTCCCCCCTTTCTAACGCACCCTTGGCTAGATAAGTCGGCTGTAAAGCAACGCCCATCCCATGGATAGCCGCATGTAACAAAGTGGTGGCTTCATTCGCAGTTAGCTGGCATGGCACCTCCACCGATTGATGCTTATCATCTTGTTTTAAATGCCAAATATGTCGCTCAAAGTTTTTGTATCCAAGACAACGATGCTGTGAGAGATCGCTTGGTGTGAGTATTGGCTCACAGCGCATTAGATACTCAGGAGAGGCAACCAATACAGAATTACATTGGGCGATAGGGCGCCCGATTAAAGAAGGATCGGGATCGGCTGCAATACGGATCGCTAAATCAATTCGCTCTGCAATCAAATCAGCGGTTTTATCCTGTACATCAATATCAATTTCGATATTTGGATGCGTATTCAAAAAAGGTTTAACGGCCGGGATCAGTTGAGAAAAGCCAAACGACATGCTGGTCGCAATCCGGATTTTTCCAGATAACGACTGTTGATCCATCAACTGATGTTCTAATTGCTGCGCTTGCTCGACCCATAATTTTATCGCGTCTAGGCATTGAACTCCTGCTGATGTGAGCGATACTTTTCGTGTGGTTCGGTTTAATAACCGAGCTTGTAACCAAGTTTCCATGGTTTCAACATGCCGAGTCACCATAGGACGAGAAATATCCAGCCGTTCCGCTGTCGCCGTAAAACTTTGGGTAATCGCTATATCTAAAAAGACCTGAGCTGCTGTGAGTTTGTCCATGATTAGTTCTAATTAAGAAACAATGATGTCAATTATTAGCTATATATCCGAACAAGTCTAATTCGTATGATAGCTCCCGAACCGATAACATACTCTTTGGATAAATAATCATGAAAACACTGACTCTACTTACAGCAACCACACTCATCAGCAGCACCGCGTTTGCAGCACAACAACCTTTGACACTTGACGTCTACAATGCAGATGGCAATAGCTTCCATGTCAACTCCACTTTGGTTTATGGCGAAACAGAAGCGATGGTGGTTGACACTGGCTTTACTAAAGCCGACGCACTCCGTATTGCAGCAAAAGTACTAGACTCTGGCAAAAACTTAACCACGATTTTTATTAGCCAAGCTGACCCTGATTACTACTTTGGCGCTGAAGTACTGCATGACATGTTTCCACAAGCGAAAGTGCTGACGACTCCTGGCGTACGTGCAACGATTGCAGAAAAACTCGAAGGTAAACTGGCATTTTGGGCTCCCAAAATGGGTGCAAATGCCCCTGTAAAACCAATACTACCAACGGCTTATAATGGCAAAACCTTAACCATTGATGGGCAAACTATTGAAATTCGCGATGCGGATGGAGAATTAGCGCATCGTCCTTATTTATGGATACCAGCCAATAAAGCGATTTTAGGTAACGTCGCGGTATACGGAAATGTTCATTTATGGATGGCTGATGCACAAAGTGATGCGAGCCGCCAAGCTTGGGCGCAACAACTTGATCAAATGAAAGCACTCAAACCAAACGTAGTGATCCCGGGGCATATGACTTCTGGAACAGCGCTTGATGCTTCTTCAATTGAATTTGCACAGCAATATCTTATGGATTTTGCTAAAGCCAAAGCAAACAGCAAAGACAGCGCTCAGTTAATTCAAACCATGCAAAACCTTTACCCTAATGCTGGCCTACCAATGGCTTTAGAAATTGGTGCCAAAGTTCATATGGGTGAGATGAAATGGTAAACGTCCACTATATTTTCGACCCAATGTGTGGCTGGTGTTACGGAGCAACCTCTCTGATTCAGCAGCTGAATGAAATGAGCGGAGTAAAACTGCACCTTCATCCGGGTGGAATGATCGAGCGATCGCCTCTTTCAGATGGTTTTCGCCAACATGTACTGCAAGCTGATCAGCGCATTGCTCAGCAAACAGGAGCCGTATTTGGGGAAGGTTACATCGCCAAAATCAAAAGTGGCGAAACCGTGATATTGGACTCATACGTTACTGCTCAAGCCATTATTGCAGCGCAGTTACTCGGTGTATCGCCAAGTGTTATGCTCAAAAGCATTCAACAAGCGCATTACCAGCAAGGCTTGCCTGTGGCCGATACTGACACATTGGCACTGTTAGCCCAATCGCTTGACCTAGAGCCAAATCAATGGGAACAAGCGATGGAGCAAGCCAAAGCTCAGTTACCAGAGCAGTTAGAGCAGACGCAAAGCTTAATGGCGCAATATCAGCTTTCTGGTTTTCCCTCGATTGTGTATGAAGCAGAGGGGCAATGGCGAACCGTATCTGTTAGCCATTTCTATAATCGACCGCAGCAATGGGCTGATTTCTGGAAAAAGATGACTCAGTAATTAGTGCCTCATCCCTCTCTTTAGTAAAGAGAGGGATTTTTCCATCTACTTGTTCATCATTTTGATGCTTTTACGCACCACTAAAGTCGGCTCTAATTGGACAATTTGCGGTTCGAGCGCTTCGTTTTCTAAACGGGCAAGTAAGGTGTCAACTGCCGCTTTACCTAAACGATATTTGGGTTGATGAATAGTGGTTAGAGCTGGCGACATAAAACGGGCGATGTGAATATCGTCATACCCCATCAGCGAAAGATCTTCAGGAATGCGGATCCCTTTTTCATTAGCTGCATTAATCACACCCATTGCCATCATGTCATTAGAGACAAAAATCGCACTCGGTAATGGTCCTTTGGCTAACATTTTATTGAACGCTTCGTAGCCACCTTCACATTCAAAATCGGATTCCATAATCCAATTCGGGTGAATGTCCAAACCTGCTTCCAAGACAGCGCGCTTATAGCCTTCATAACGCATTTGAGCTTGATGTCGAATCAATGGCCCGGTAATGCAACCGATTTCTTTATGACCGCACTCAATCAAATAGTTCGCCGCAATATAACCACCACACAAAGAGTTATCTTGTATTTTATCGCTAGGAAAGAGCATTGGGCCCCAATCCATCACCACGACAGGGATATCTGGGTAGCGTTCAAAAACGTCAATCCGCTCACCTTCTAAGGTGGAGCACATCAAAAGTAAGCCATCAACGCGCTTTTGCAGCAGCGTGTTGATAGAGGCTTGCATCCGCTGGCTATCCCCTTCGGTATTACACAAAATAAGGTTATAACCTTTGTGGTAGCAACTGCGCTCTACTCCTTTGACCACTTCGCCAAAAAAGGGGTTAGTCGAAGTGGTCACTAACATACCAATGGTGCGCGTTCGGTTCATTTTGAGACTGCGAGCCAATGCTGACGGGGCATAGTTCAGATCTTGCGCGGCTTTATTGACACGCTCAGCAATTTCATCGCTCACATAGCGAGATTTATTAATGACATGGCTGACGGTAGACGTGGATACACCGGCTAATCTTGCAATATCTTTCATTGTCGCCATGTCTGTTTTTCCTATTCTATTGATGCTGAGCGAGAAACGCGTCCACTTCTACTCGGGTGGGTATTGAGGTTTGCGCGCCAAAACGGGTAACAGAAATGGCTGCCGCAGCATGTGCAAATTTAATGGCTGATTCTAAAGGCATATCTTCCAACAAACCCGTGACCAAAGCACCGTTAAACGTATCACCTGCCGCGGTGGTGTCTGTCACATCGACTTTAAAACCAGCAATCAGTTGACCACGCCCATTTTGGCTTAGCCAAACGCCTTTTGCACCTAAGGTGATCAAGACGATTTCAATCCCTTTTTTATGCAGTTCATTGGCCGCTAATTGCGCCGTGTGATCATCATCAACCGTAATCCCCGTTAAGCGCTGCGCTTCCGTTTCGTTTGGTGTGATCACATCGACACATTCTAGCAGAGTATCAGGCAGATCTCGGGCAGGCGCTGGGTTTAAAATCACATTGGTACGATTTTGTTTGGCGATTTGCGCAGCTTTAATAATGCCATCGATTGGCGTCTCTAATTGCATCAATAAATATTTGGCCGCACCAATGGCGGCTAAATCCGGTTCAATGGCATCAGCCGTCAGCTTGTCATTCGCCTCTGCCGAAATACAGATGCTGTTTTCTCCGCTGTCCGAGACTTGGATCATCGCAATGCCCGTCGGACAATTGGGCTGCATTTTAACTCCCGCAATGTTGATACCATCGAGCTTAAAATTCTCACGAATATTGATACCGAATGCATCGTCACCCACGCAGGCAATAAAACCGATGTCCGCTTTTAATCGCGCGGCCGCTACAGCTTGGTTGGCCCCTTTACCACCGGGAATAACTTGATAATGACGACCATGCAGCGTCTCGCCCGGGCGAGGAAATGAAGGCACTTGCAAAACATGGTCAGCGTTAACACTACCTAATACCACTAACTGATTCATAATTTGTCCTTTGTTCATGAGTGAACATGTTTGAAATAGAGCTGGAGAGGTTTGGCTTTTGTGGCTTCACCTGAAAAAACAAACCTATCGAGCCTGATTACTGGTTATTAATGGCTGAGGGGTTATAGAGAAGAGGTAGCTCTCTACGAGCCAGTAAAGAGCTACCTACAGCAAATATTATTTGCTGATGATTTTTAGAGGAACCGGAATGTACTCATCCACTTGTTCGCCTTTTAGCATTTTATCGGCCGTTTCAATGCCAAGTGCACCGATCATGTCTGGTTGCTGAGCAACCGTCGCAGCAAGTTGGCCGCGTTCTACCGCCGCGATACCATCGTCGGTACCATCAAAACCGATGATCATCACCTCTTTGCCTGATGCTTGAACGGCGCGAAGTGCACCCAATGCCATTTCATCATTTTGGGCAAATACGGCTTGAACATCTGGGTTTGCCGCTAGCAGGTTTTCCATTACATTCAAACCTTTAGTGCGGTCAAAATCAGCAGGCTGGCTAGCAAGCAGTTCCATTTCACTGCCTTTCACCGCGTTCATGAAACCTTCGCCACGCTCACGAGCGGCCGATGTGCCCGCAATCCCTTCCAGTTGAATGACTTTGGCTTTTGCACCGATTTTTTCGACGATAAAGTGACCCGCCATTTCACCACCGACTACGTTATCAGAAGCGATGTGGCTCACAACATCACCACGGCTTGCACCGCGATCCAGTGTTAACACTGGCACTTTAGCGCGGTTGGCCATACGAATGGCGTTAGAGACGGCATCAGAATCGGTTGGGTTGATCAAAATCGCTTTAACGCCACGAACGGTTAAGTCTTCTACGTTTGATAGCTCTTTGCTTGGATCATTTTGTGAATCCAAGACGATCAGGTTGTAGCCTAACTCTTTCGCTTTCGCTTCTGCGCCATCTTTCATGGTGACAAAAAATGGGTTGTTCAGAGTGGATAGTACAATCGCCATGGTGTCTTGCGCATGCGCAGCCACAGAGACAGTGGTGGAAAGTAGAGCAGCAGAGATTAAAGTTGCAAGTTTTTTCATCTTTATAGTCCTTTTTGTAGGGGCCGTTTTAAAGCTAATATGGCTCGCTTTAAAACGGAGGTTTTCTATCGTGTTACTTATTTTTGTTATCCACGAGTACCGCGAGCAAAATAACCACGGCTTTCGCAATCATTTGGTAGTAAGAAGAGACATCAAGCAGGTTCAGCGCGTTATTAAGAAAGCCGATGATCAGCGCCCCAATTAACGTGCCCATAATGCGTCCTTTACCACCCATCAAGCTGGTACCACCAAGTACGACGGCAGCGATGGCATCCAGCTCATAACCCATACCAGCAGTCGGTTGCGCAGAAGAGAGGCGAGACGTGACGATGATGCCAGCCAGCGCAGCCAATAGACCACAGATGGCGTACACACCAATTTTCACGCGATCCACATTAATACCTGACAATCGAGTCGCAGACTCATTGCCACCTAGCGCGTAAACATAGCGGCCAAAACGTGTATGGTTGAGTAAGTACCAAACCGCAGCAAAGACCACCACCATCATCCACACCGGAACGGGAATACCCAATGCGTAACCTGTACCAAACCAAGCAAAAGCGTCTGCAGTATCGGTAAAACCTGTCGAAATTGGACGCCCATCGGTATAAACCATGGTCACACCACGCAGTAAGGTCATAGTGACTAAGGTGGCAATAAACGCTTGCACTTTACCTTTGGCGATAATGATGCCGCTAATCGCCCCCAGTGCCGCGCCAGCAAGTAACGCTGTAGGGACTGCGATAATGACCGGAATCTCAAGACCAATCATGGTTGCAGCAAAAGCGCCGCACAACGCCAGTACCGAGCCAACACTCAAATCGATACCTGCCGTTAGAATAACCAAGGTCATCCCCACAGCGATAATGGCGTTGACTGAGGTTTGGCGCAAAATGTTCAGTATGTTGTCAACCGTGAAGAAATTGGGGTTTAAAAAAGAGACAACGACCACTAAAAAAAGCAAAGCAATCAGTGATTTTTGCTCAATGAGCCACTCTTTACTGATCCATTTTCTGCGGTTAGTTTGGGTTGAATTACTCATGCTATTACTGCTCATGCTGCTTCCTCATTGATCTTTTTGCCTACCGCACAGGCGAGTAGAATCTCTTGGTTGGCTTGTTTGGCACTGAATTCGCCGCTGATTCGACCTTCATGCATCACCAAAATTCGGTCACTCATCCCTAGCACTTCTGGCATCTCTGACGAGACCAAAATAATACTCATCCCTTCGGCTTTAAATTGGTTAATCAATTGGTAAATCTCTTTTTTGGCTCCGACGTCAACCCCGCGTGTGGGTTCATCCAAAATCAAAACTTTGGGACGTGTCATCAACCCTTTCGCAATCGCTACTTTTTGCTGATTGCCACCGGACAAATTACCAATGATTTGATCACGAGATGGCGTTTTGATGTTGAATAGGCGAATGAAATCTTCCACTGCGATGACTTCATCACTGTGTTGAATCTGTACACCTTTGCTAAATTTATTCAACGCACACAGTGACATGTTCTCTTTCACCGACAGGCCAAGAACCAAACCGTCCCCTTTGCGATCTTCTGAAATATACGCGATACCGTTTGCAAGGCCATCTTGTGGGCTGACTGGGTTGATGGTTTTGTTCTCAAGGTTAATCACGCCTCGCTCACTGGGCAGCGCGCCGTAAATCACTTTCATTAATTCAGTGCGCCCTGCGCCCATCAAACCCGAGACACCGAGGATTTCACCTCGTTTGAGCGTAAAATTAATGTCATGCACACCTGAGCCCGTGAGGCCTATCACTTCAAGGCAAGTGTCGCCGTGCTTTACCTCAATACGCGGATACTGTTCTTCTAATTTCCGGCCGACCATCATCTCAATCAGGCCATCTTCATTGGTGTCAGACACTTTGCACTGGCCAATGAATTTGCCATCACGTAACACGGTAATATCGTCACAAATTTCAAAAATTTCTTTCAACCGATGTGAGATATAAACAATGCCGCAACCTTGTTCACGCAGCTCGTTAATCACATTAAATAACGATTCAGTTTCGGTATCCGTCAGCGCATCCGTCGGCTCATCCATGATGATCACTTTCGACTCAAATGAGAGCGCTTTTGCAATCTCAACCATCTGTTGCTCACCAAGGCTTAAGTCACCCAACAAGGTCTTGGAGCTGTGTTTAACATTTAAGCGAGCCAGTAGTTTGTCGGCTGCTTGGTACATTTCATTCCATAAAATTCGCCCCATCGCACCGGTTATCTCTCTACCCAGAAAAATGTTTTCAGCAATGGTTAATTCCGGAATCAAATTCAACTCTTGGTGAATAATGCTGATGCCCGCTTGTTGTGAATCTCGTGGGCCTTTAAAGGCGGCAGGTTTTCCTTGGTAAGTGATAGAACCCGCATCCAATGAATAGATACCCGTCAACACTTTCATTAAGGTTGATTTACCCGCGCCGTTTTCGCCCATCAACGCCATCACGCGGCCGGGGTAAACATTGAGGCTAGCTTTATCGAGCGCTTTCACGCCGGGGAACGCTTTTTCAATCTCACTGAGCGCTAAAATTGCTTGAGTCATAGTGGATCCTCAATCGCGGCTTAAAACACGACGCCTGCTTGAAAAATAACATTCGCATACGGCGTGCATTCGCCAGTTCTTACTACGGCTCGGCTGCGCATAGTGCGCTCTTTAAAATCGTGATGAGAGAGGTAAGTGACAGCAATCGCTTTCTCGCACAACTCCTCTTCCGCTTTCAGCTCAGCAAGCAGCGCTTTGTGATGCTCAGGGCTTACTTGTGCAAACTCTTCAGCAATGATCACACCTTCAATTTGAGATTCAGAAAGAATCACGCGGACCGTGTCAATAAAACCGGGAATACCGTGAGTTAATGCTAAATCAATACGCTGCACTTCATCAGGAATGGGCAAACCTGCATCACAAATTGTGATTTCGTCGGTATGCCCTAAAGTAGCCACCAAGTAAGAGAGTTCCGAGTTTAATAGGATACTTTTTTTCATTGTTATACCTTCACGTTAGGCTTTATGTTTCGCTTTTTGACACCTTTCTATCACTCTTGAATCGTTCAAGAAAATCTCATCGAAACGTTTCGATGAATCCTAGCGTAGCAAAAATAATTTGCACGATGCGAAAATAGGTAATGTGATTTTGATCGTTGATTAGTGAGCTGAGGAGTAAAAAAGAGTGAGGACCATCACTGAGTGATTTGTCATTAGATGCCCATTTTTAGCATAGGATTAGCACTGAGACCGTGATTTTCGGTATAGTCACTCCGAACAAAAATCGCATCCATTTGGAACTCAAACATGAAAAAAATAGCCTTGGTATTGTTTACTGCATTCTCACTCGCCGCCTGCTCAGAAGTGGGCAGCGAAGCATGGTGTCAAGATATGAAAGAGAAACCAAAAGGCGAATGGAACGCCGGGCAGGCGGTGGATTATGCAAAGCACTGTGTCTTCCAATCACAAATTGGCAGCGACGCGTGGTGTGAAGATATGAAAGACAAGCCAAAAGGTGATTGGACAGCGAATGAGGCTGGTTCTTACGCTAAATATTGTGTGCTGTGAGAAGGGAGTCCCCAGAGCTAGGTTGCTATGGGGTTTACGGCCATCAAATTAATTGGTGGATTTTTTCATACTATTTTTGATATTAATTAACTATCAAAAATCACTTTTATAAGATTATTTACAATAACCTATCAATATATAATTAATTTGTTAACTGTTAGCTCTAGCCGTTATCAACATCCTCTATATATTGTTTAATATATTCATCAAGGTTTTCTAAATTAGACTGTTCACATTGAATCATCAGCAATTCACCGCGTTGACCACCAATATTCGCATAAAGCATACACCTTTCATGGATAACTAACCTTTGCTTATTGTAAAAATCATCTGGAAAGCCATAATCTATAGACTTAAAAGAAATAACTTTTTTAATCTGAGCCTCTGACCTTGCTATCTCATTTTGGATGCATCCTATCATTTCTTGATGCACAGTAGATGTATCATAGCAATTATCGCTAGCAATGGCGCCACTACTAATACTGAATAATATCAATAGAGCAGTAAAAATTTCAGAAAGCAACCTATTCATTTTATATCAACCTCTAAACCTTTAGTTTCCAGTTCAAGTAAAGTTTTCTTCTCTGACTCTGCCCGTTTTTTTAAATCATCCCACCATGATGGTGAAGATCTAAAGAGCCTCTCTGTATTAAGAGTCTTATAGTCTTGTACAAGAATAATAAACTCCCTATCTGTAACACTTTCCACATTTTTTCCATTCAACGCATTAATAATTAAATTAGTTCGCCCGCCAAACTGCACGGAAGTGGACCATATCAAATCGTGCACAGCAGCTCGATTATGCTCAAACAATAGTCCTTTTCCTTTAAGCTTTTCTATTTGTATATCGTAATGTGTTTGCTTAATAAATTGATGTTGTTCTTCTCTAAATTCTTGGGGGTATTTAGAAGCTATATCCAACCAAGCAGTATTAAATTCTTTCGTCGCTGGATTCAATCCAATAAAAAAATCTTTAAATTTTGATGATCGAATATACTGTTGTACCACACCAAGGTTTGATGACATTTGATAACAGCCATATGAAGCACCACCATAATCTCCATTTCCTGTTGATATGACCCCTGGACCTCTTCCTGCCGACTCATATTTCTCTGAAGTTTTACCTAGCGTCCACATTTCATGGACATCATTTTCATAAACCCACCCATCCATCAACGCTTCATCCAGTGCAAGCAGTGTGCCTTGGCCAACAATACCATCAATGGGACCAATGCTGTATGACGGATGCGTTTGATGACTGGGTTGATAACTTTTTTGGAACTGCTCAATGGCCGTTTTGGTTTTATTACCGAAATCACCATCGGCTTGCAAATCAAATTTCATTTTGATTAACGCTTGCTGAATCAAGCTCACTTCTTCGCCATTGTTGCCTTTTCTGAAAGCGCTGACTTGTTTCTTCGCTAACTTTTCCAGCTCTTCTGAAGCTTTCAACACATCCGATTGTAGCAGTGATGCTTTATCTTCGTTTTGTGCATCCTCTTTTGGGCTCTCTTCCTGAGCGCTCTTTTCTGCCACCTTCGCTTCTGACTGCTTTTGTGGTGATGCAGATGATTTCTGCGCAGCGGATTGTACTGCGGCAGCCTCAAAATGAGTGATCACATTCGCTTGGCCGCTTTGCATGGTCGCGTTAATTGCACTCGCTTGCAATTCGGCTGGAGCTTTCATATCAAGTAGTGGGGTTGCCAACATGGCGGATTGCCCACCATAAGCGCTACCGCTACCCGCACTTCCGCCAGCATTAAGGTTAATCGCAGGACCAACGATGTGCACGCCACCGGCATCCACTTTGACAAAGCTGCCACCCGCTTTTAAAGTCACTTCAGCCCCAGCTTCTACAACGATTTTAGCTCCCGCTTTAAGGCTGATTTCGCGCCCTGTTTGTATCGCGGTCAGTTTGGCCACTTTATGCTGTAATGACCCGCTAATCTCTACACTGCTATCTTTGGTTATGTTATCGCGGCTTTCGCCCTCCACTGTGAGGTGGTGGTTATGTTTAACGTGCGTAAACTGGTCGTTATCCACCGTGAGGTGCTGGTCGTGCTTGATGTGCGCCGTGGCGTCATTGAGCACCAAGGCGTCTAAGTCTTTTTGCGCGTGTAGGTAGATTTTCTCTTGCGCTGCTTGGTCTTCAAAGCTCAGCTCGTTAAACCCTTCTCCTTGGTGCGTTTCACTGCGCAGCACGGTTTTGGTTTTATTATCCGGCAGTGTGTACGGCGCTTTGTTGGTCGCATGGTAGGTACGGCCTGTCACTATCGGTTGGTCTGGGTCGCCGTTGAGAAATGAGACGATGACTTCATGACCAATGCGCGGAATGGCTATCATGCCGTATTGGCTGCCGGCCCAACCTTGTGACACGCGCACCCAGCACGAGCTGTGCTCATCGCCGTTGGAATATCTGTCCCACGGGAAATGCAGTTTGACGCGGCCATGTTCGTCACAGAAGATTTCTTCGCCATCAGGGCCCACGACTAACGCCATGCAAGGGCCATCCACTTGAGGTTTGGCTTGCGGTGCCGCACGCCACGTGACATCGGCAGGAATAAGCGTGAATTGGTTGCTGTACGTGGTCGCGCCACTGCCGCCCTCTTCTTCCAATGCTTGTGGCTGACGCCCTTGATGATGCACTTGCACTACAACCCAATCGCGGTTCGCGCTGTCGTCAAGGTGCTCTTGTAAATCAAACTTTGTGCCCGCTTGCAGGCCTGGATGGTTACTTTTTCCGGTCGCGGTACGTGCTTCTCGTCGTAAGTACTCTAAGCGAATTTGATTAAAGGCTTTGCCGCTGATGTCGTCTTTAAAGCGACCCGGTGCATCAAAGTGCTCGTAGGTCGCTTGCTGGTAATCCATTTCGTGCCCTTGCGCTTGCTGAGCAAACGAGTAGCTCGGTTTTTTAAAGCTGTAATCTTGCAGCGCGCTGTGGCTCACTTCGGTTTGGCTGTGTTGCGTTAATTGCGACACATAAGGGCTCTCCATCACGCCACCCGCAAGGACGTTGTAAGGGATAGGCGTTTCTCGCTTTATCAGGCTTTGGCTGTCGTCACTGAAAAAGAGGGTGTGTTTCCCCTCTTCATGAATGAAGTGATACACCAAGCCCTCTTCGGCGGCTAAGCGGTGCAAGAAGTCGATATCCGTCTCACGGTACTGCACGCAAAATTCACGCTGAGCACACTCACGCTTCAGCGAGAAGGCGTAGTCGTTAATGCCCATTTCTTGCAGTACGATGGAGAGGATTTCGGGAACGGTTTTGAGCTGGAAGATGCGGCTGTTTTGGCGCAGTGATAGCCGCTCTAATGCCGGGACTAAGGTCAGTGAGTAAAAGGTGTGATGATGGCCAATATCGCCTTTACTGAACTGGCGCACAATGCCGTGCACGCGCTGCACGACAAGGCCATCACGCAACATCTCAAGCTGAGCGGTTTTGTCCACCAGCTCCAGCGCCGTTAAGCCAGATTGACGACTGGCCAGTTTTATCTCATAGCGAAAACCGTAGCAACGCAGGCCCGCTTGCGCGCTATCAGACAGCGATTCCACGCCTTGGTATTCACGCACCACTAACGTGTCGTCTGCCAAACCCTCCACGGTGAGCCTAAAACTTAACCTTGCCATCTTTTTACCTTCCACATTTGAATGTCGAAAAACCTTAAGCTCAATACATAACTAGGCTACGTACTGAGCTTAAGGTTTTGGTGTGGGCCACTCACCCCAAGGACATGAAACACGAGTGAGCGACCCAAAAACTAAGCGTGATTACGCTTCAACAGGCTTGCGCCAGTCGTCAGAGCCTGAAGTACCCGCATTCACGTGATCCCACAGGATTTTACGGTAAGACATAGAAACCGTAACGTTTTGTGTGAAGTCGCCGTTCGCTGGATCTTGGCAGTGTGGCATTTCACAGTGAATGTCCACGATAGACGCGCTTTCGAGTGTAGTAGTGAAGAAGTTCTCTTGCTTACCTTCGATAGAAGTGCGGTACCATTTTAGCTCAACCGATTTCATCTTCTCGCCAGACGCCAGTGCGTTATAAAGAAGAGGAACCGCTTTGTTTAGCGCTACGGTGAATTTAAATGGTTTGTGAACACGTTGACCAGAAGGCTGACCTGATTGTGGATCAGTCGGTACAGTTACAACGTGGTCAAATTGTTGAACCAACATTTGGTCTTCATGACCTTCAACGAACGCATCACCGATTGAATCAGTAGACAGAGCACCAGCAGTGATCAGGCCCTGAGTTTCGCCTTCGATAGAGATATAACATGGAGTTGGCATTGCAAATTCCTTACTTTAATGATGAATGGTATGAAACAAGTTCACTCGTCATAGAGCAAAGTCAGTGCCAACTCTATTACTATTTAAAATCAAACACTTATATTGTATGTATTTTTGATTGAGCAAAAACCTGCCCAGTATGAGCAAGATATTGCTTCGATGGGTAAAAACTTACCCTCATTCTGAGACAGCCAGATGTAAAAATCCCGATTCACACTGTAAATCGGGATTTTGATGTTGAGACTTCACAAGAAACCATTCAACTCATTAAATTGCAATGGGGTTGACAACTATACCCTTGTCTCTAGCTTATAGTAGAGAGTTGCCAGTGGCGGTACACAGACCAAAATAGATTGGTCTAAACCCTCACTCTCAACGTTTTCAGTCAGTACACGGTTTTTGACTTCAAAACCGCTACCGCCATAGTGTCTATCATCTGTATTAAGCAGTAATTGATACTCACCTTTGACAGGCATACCTAAACGAAAAGCTTGGTGAGGAACAGGGGTAAAATTGGTGATAATTAAAATACGTTCACCGCAGTCACTCATGCGTTCATGCGCAAGAATGCTCGCATCGGCCGCATCTTGTAAGCGCCACTCAAAGCCACGAGGCTCACTGTCTAACTCAAAAAGTGCAGGCTCGGCTTGATACATCTTATTGAGATCTCGCGTTAAATTCTGCACTCCTTGATGGCGTTCAAACTGCAATAAGAACCACTGAAGTTGGTCATCATGATTCCATTCTGCCGTTTGACCAAATTCAGTGCCCATGAAGTTGAGTTTTTTACCCGGCTGGCCATACATGTACCCCATATAAGCACGCAAGTTTGCCGTTTGTTGCCACTCATCGCCGGGCATTTTGTTGTGGATCGAACCCTTGCCGTACACCACTTCATCGTGCGATAGCGACAACACATAGTTTTCACTGTGTGCATAGACTAACGGGAAGGTGATGACGTTGTGATGGTATTTACGATGGACGGGATCTTCTTTTATATAAGCCAAACTGTCATGCATCCAGCCCATATTCCATTTGAAACCAAAGCCTAAGCCGCCCATAAAGGTTGGCGCTGAAACGCCGGGAAAAGCTGTTGATTCTTCAGCAATGGTCATAGCATTCGGGAAGTGTTTGTACACTTCTTCGTTCATCCACTTTAAGGTGGCAATCGCATCGTAATTTTCTCTGCCGCCATCCACATTTGGGATCCATTGATCATGGCTGCGTGAGTAATCGAGATAGAGCATAGAAGCAACGGCGTCTACTCGAATGCCATCGATATGGAACTGTTCAAACCAATATAACGCATTCGAGACTAAGAAACGGCGCACATGTTCGCGGCCAAGGTCGTAAATATACGAACTCCAATCTTGATGCCAACCACGGCGCGGATCAGGGTCATGGAACAAAGGAGTGCCATCAAAATTGGCTAAGCCATGACTATCGGCAGGAAAATGTGCGGGAACCCAATCGAGCACCACGCCAAGACCGGCTTGGTGACATTGATCAACGAAATATTTAAAATCATCGGGCGTACCGAAACGGCTCGTTGGCGCAAATAAGCCAACAGGTTGATAGCCCCAAGAACCATAGAATGGATGCTCAGAAACGGGCATAAGCTCTACATGGGTATAGCCTAAATCCACCAAATAAGGCACCAGTTGATCAGCCAGCTCACGATAATTTAAAAATTCACCCGCCGAATTACGACGCCAAGAGCCCACGTGCAACTCATAGAAAGAGAGCGCTTGCTTGCGCTTTTCGGTGATGGGGCGAGCTTGCCACGAACGGTCTTGCCATTCATAGCGACGATGATCGTATGTTACCGAGGCAAATGAAGGGTATTGCTCAGCATAGTGACCCCAAGGATCGGCTTTGTGCGGTAACCCTTCACCATGAGGCCCTTTCAATTCAAATTTGTATTGCGTACCTTCGGGTAAGTTGGGCATGAAAATTCCCCAAATACCGTAATCAAGGCGCTGCATTGGATTACGACGTCCATCCCATTGGTTAAATGCGCCAATCAAACTGCACGCTTTTGCATGCGGTGCGTAGACTAAAAAACGGATACCTGAGATTTGTTTACCACCACGTTCCATGGTCACGAACTGCGAACCCATGTGGTGATACATCGATTTCGGCGTATGTAAATCATCATATTCAGCGTATAAACCATGGTACTGATATGGGTCATCGATGAGCTGTTCGACACCTGCCCAATCGACCGCCAATTGGTAGTGGGTAAAACGTAAATCAATATTTGATTTTAGGATGAAACCCGACTCATCTTCACGCTCAAGCAGAATGCGGGGTTGATTTTCCACCACCAGCTCAACTTTTTCGGCACCCGGCATCCAAACGCGTAGCGCACCTTGATCGGGTGCAAGGTAAGGGCCTAAAAATGAGAATGGATCTGTAAATGATGCATGGGAAAGTTGGCTATATGCCTGCTTTAGCTTTGAAAGCTTTTTTGTTTTCATATCCCTACTCCTAACCTAACTTTCTTTAAACGTATAAAAATGCCCGCTAAAATGGCGGGCATACTAGCGAGGTTCAGTGTACCGAACTCTGCTGTTACATTGAGTGACCTAGACTAAAATTCTTCATGCCATGATTAAGAAAGATAACACTAAGCCACATCAAGGTTTATTCAGTAAGTGATTATTTACTTACACTCGCTCGCACTTCCGTTAAACGTGCAGCAATGCGATTGACATTATCACGCGCAAATACTTCATCCAAATTCATTGAAAGTTTACGACGCCAGTTAGGGTACTCATTAACGGTGCCCGGAATATTAACGGGTTTATCCATTTCCAACCAATCTTCTAACTGAATACTTAACAAGGTCGATGCACCAGATGCAACGTGCAGTTGCAGCGCCTCACTTAAATATGAATCCATTGGAACAAGGCTTGCGTCGCGCCCCACACCCTCAGGCAAATAACCATGCCATGCCACCGAATCCAAAATGCCTTGTTTACATTTCAAACGGTCCTCAAACAAGGCTTCGAGCTGGGCTTGATCGGGGTACAAACCAATTTCGCTCCCCATTTTGAGATCATCGCAATGCCAGAAACCACGCAACGTTGGCATATCATGTGTGCACAGTGCCGACATCGACTGAGCGGCGTAATGTTTCGGTGAGATAAAGCCGCCATCTTCTGCGGTTTCAAAGAAGAACACTTTATAAGAGTGAACACCCGCGTCGGCTAAAATATCGACGATTTCATCAGGTACTGTACCCAAATCTTCGCCAATCACGCTACATTGATGGCGGTGAGATTCCAACGCTAAAATCGCGAGCATATCTTGTACTGGGTAGTAGATGTAAGCACCCTTAGTGGCATTTTCACCTTTTGGTACCCACCACAAGCGCAGTAAACCAAGTACATGGTCAATGCGTAGCGCACCACAATGTTTCATATTGGCGCGCAGTAGCTTGATATAAGCATCGTAAGCGGTTGCTTGTAATACTTGTGGATTAAGCGGTGGTAAGCCCCAATTTTGACCCAGTGGTCCAAGAATATCGGGCGGTGCGCCAATGCTGGCGTCTAAAATCAAGTTACCGGCATCAGCCCAAGTTTCAGAGCCTGAATCAGCCACACCCACCGCAAGGTCGCGGTATAAGCCGACCGCCATGCCTTTTTCTTCCGCGAGTGCTTGGGCTTCATTAATTTGGCCATCAGCAATCCACTGCAAGTACATGTATAGGTGAACTTTATCTTGATTGTCTTCGATAAATTTCTGTACTGCGCTGTTTTCAAACCGACGATATTTTTCAGGGAAAACCGGCCAACCCCATACATTCGGATCTTGGGCATGTAAATCGACATGCAGCGCATCGAATGCCGCTTGGTGCACTAAGCTCTCACCACCTTCTTCAACGAAATTCAAAAAGGCTTGTGCGCGATCGCTATTTTTATCTAAATGGCGTTTTTTAAATTCGGTGAACAGGAGTGGCAAGACACTCATTTTTAATGTTGCAACTTCTGTATAGTTTACCCAATGCGCTTCACGTACTTTCTGAAGACGTTGCTGAAACTCCGCACTGCCTACTTTTTGCTGCGCATCCGCACTCAAAGCAAATTCAGGCACTGAACTCACGTCAATGTATAAAATATTGAGCCAACGGCGTGACGATGGGCTGTAAGGACTCGCTCCTTCAGGGTTTGCAGGAAAGAGAGAATGAATCGGGTTAAGACCGACAAAATCGCCGCCACGAGAGGCAATATCCGCCACTAACTGTTTTAAGTCGCCAAAATCACCAATACCCCAGTTGTGCTGAGTACGCAGCGTGTAAAGCTGCACACTCGGGCCCCACAATTTTTTACCTTCAGTAATAGGTGCTTGTTTGTAACAGGCTTTTGGCGTCACTATCAGCGTGAGCTCATACGGTGTTTTACGGCGTTTCCGTGTCACCAATAGTTTGTGATATCCCCATGCCAAATCGCTTGGCAATGCAAACACTAAAGGGCCACCCTCAGCGCGTTCATCACGAACGACTTGCGATTGAAGATAGCCTTCAAGTACCTCTCCTTGTTCGGTTTCTAAGCGCCAGTTAAATTCGCTTTCACGTGCGCTGGCACCTAGATAAAGTGGCACTTCCACCGCTTCACCTTCACGAATAACGAGAACAGGATCTAATACATCTTTCTTGTGTTTCTTTTCTGCTGATTTCAGCAGCGTTTCATCATTGGTTGTGTCATAGCCCAAAGACGCCAATAAGCGGATAATGGTTTCATCTTCCACTTTCGCTTCGTCGCCCCACGCGCTTATGTAGCTGTCGGCAATGTTCGCCATCGCCGCTACTTGTTTCAATGCGTTTAGTTGTTTCATCGCTTTCTCCGAAGGGACTTCTTTCCCCTTCAAATGGGTAGGGTTTTATTATAATGAGTCATCATAGAGCCAAGGCTCTAAGGCCTTGGCTTACTTGAAAATTAACGTTTAACGGTTTCTAATTTCCAGATGTTGTCAACGTAGTCACGGATACTGCGGTCAGAACTGAACTTACCCACCAACGCGGTGTTAAGAATCGCTTTCTTCGCCCAGCCAGCCTGGTCACGGTACTGCTTGTCCATCGCCTGATGTGCTTGTACATACGAAGCGAAGTCAGCCAGCACTAGGTATGGATCACCACCATCAAGCAAGCTATCGAACGTGGCTTTCAATTTGCCCGGAGCGCCTGGGGTAAACTCTTCACCCACCAACAAATCCAGTGAAGCCTTAAGCAGCGGATCCGCATTGTAGTAATCATATGGGTTATAACCACTGGCTTTTAACGCTTCGACTCCGTCCACTTCCAAACCGAAGATGTAGATGTTGTCATCACCCACTTCCTCACGAATTTCCACGTTTGCACCATCCATCGTACCTATGGTTAAAGCACCATTTAGCGCCATTTTCATGTTACCGGTACCGGATGCTTCTTTACCTGCGGTAGAAATTTGCTCGGATACATCGGCAGCAGGAATGATGATTTCAGCTATGCTCACGCGGTAATCAGGAATGAAAACTACTTTTAGCTTGTTACCAATGCGCGGATCGTTATTCACTTTTTCCGCAATTTTATTGATGGCGTAGATGATCTCTTTAGCTAGGTGGTAACCCGGTGCCGCTTTAGCCGCGAAGAACACCACGCGCGGCGTCATATCGAACGTTGGGTCATTCACTAAACGATGATACAAAGAGAGAATATGTAACATATTCAAATGCTGACGTTTGTATTCATGCAAGCGTTTGATCTGCACATCAAAGATGGCATTGGTATCAAGCTCAATACCCATGTTCTCTGATACCCAATCAGCCAGACGCTGCTTGTTGTGTTTCTTAACCGCCATAAATTCTTTTTGGAATTTCGCATCGTCAGCGTATTGCGCAATCGCTTCTAGCTGGTCAAGGTGCGCTGGCCACTCAGTGCCAATTTTTTCCGAAATAAGCGCCGACAAACCTGGGTTACAAAATTTCAACCAGCGACGCGGCGTAATGCCGTTTGTTACGTTGTGCAAACGTGTTGGGTAAAGCTCGTGGAATTCTGGGAAAAGATCGCGTTTTACCAACTCAGAGTGCAGCGCTGCCACACCGTTCACAGCGTAAGAGCCAACCACACAAAGGTTTGCCATACGCACTACACGGTGGAAACCATCTTGAATGATGGAGAGTTTTTGCTGTTTCGACACATCACCCGGCCACTTGGCTCGTACTTCTTGCAGGAAGCGGTGGTTGATTTCGTAAATGATTTCCATATGGCGAGGAAGCAAACGCTGGATCAACGACTCGCTCCAGGTTTCGAGTGCTTCAGGCAGTAGCGTATGGTTGGTGTAGGCGAACGTTTTTGAGCTGATCGCCCATGCTTCATCCCAGCCCATGCCTTTCTCATCAATCAAGATACGCATCAATTCAGGAATGGAAATCGTTGGGTGAGTATCGTTTAGCTGAACGGTTTGATATTTAGGAAGATCAGCAATGTCATGACCCGCCGCAGCATGACGACGCAAAATGTCACGCATTGACGCCGCGCTATGGAAATATTGCTGCATCAAACGCAGTGTCTTGCCTTTTTCGTGGTTATCGTTTGGATAAAGTACTTTGGTAATGTTGCCTGCATCAATCAAGGCATGCTGTGCTTCAAAGTAGTTACCGTTGTTGAAATCAGCCAGTGAGAAAGGCGCAATTGCGCGACATTCCCATAAACGAAGTGGGTAAACCGTGTCGCTTTCATAGCCGACGATCGGTAAATCCCAAGGCATTGCTTGGACAAACATACTCGGAATCCAACGGCGTTTTTCCACACCATTGTCATTGATAACGTCAACATGGCCGTAAAAACCAATCTCTTGTGCTAGGTGTGGTCGTGCCACTTCCCACGGGTAGCCTTCAACACAACGCCACTCATCAGGAGCTTCTTGTTGGTGGCCCTCACTAAAAGATTGCTTAAACAAACCATATTCATAATGTAAACCATAACCTACGGTTGGGTACTCTTGCGCAGCACACGAATCCATGAAACATGCCGCAAGTCGCCCTAAACCACCATTACCTAAGGATGGGTCACGTTCTTCTTCTAATAAATCCGTTAGGTTCTGGCCTAAATCAGCCATCGCTTTCGTGATTTGCTCATACAGGCCCATGCTGATGAGGTTGTTGCCCGTTAAACGGCCAATCAAGAACTCAAGTGATAAGTAGTTCAGACCCTTAGCGTTAACAATGCGCTCGTCTTGCTCAGTTTCGAGTAGATCAAACATCGTTAATTCAGCCAGTGCGCGCCCCATTGCGAGATACCATGAACGGCTATCTGCATTTTCAATGGTGGTAGCGTAGGTGGCAGTCAGGTGTTTCTTTACGTTGTCTTGGAACGAAGCTTTATCAAACTTCTTCTGTTGCGTAGGTTTCATTAGCGAAATCTCACTTAGTCGTTTTAATTCATCTTCGGCATATCGTGCATCAGCTACGCAAGGTCGGCATCCTCCTAAAAATGACCTCGTTTAGGAGGAGGGCTCAGGGCGTAGAGGGCGAGCACCAGAGTCGCAGTGATCTATCTCTCATTCGTTGCACATAGCGGTTCATAAGCAGTGATTGTGATCACATCACCCTGCTCACTAGCCTAAATACTGCTCATGACGCTCAGGTTTCGATCAGGAATATCAATCTCTCAATATGAGAATTGGCTCTCAAAAAAATGAGCTTCATTTACAAATCACATGAGATTTTGTACATGCTCAGTTTTTATATAGCGCATAACAAAGAAGTTTTAGTGATTAAAGTCACAATTACAGGGCGTAGATGATGAGTAAATGTGAATCCTGCAAGAATCTCGGGATGGATCAATAAACGTGCGTCACGACATCAAGTAACATCCACACAAAATGAGTGATAGTTCACTTGTGTACTCCTAAATAATGATGCTCTTCTTACTAAGCACCTCCAAAGCTGCGATCAGCTTTTAAGTCAGTAACAAGAACAATAAATGGAATCTGGAAGATGTGGATACCTTCTAAGCTTACTCGTCCCGGCCGCCTACACAACGCCATCGTTCGCCCGCGTGTGTTAGAGCTGCTTGCCCAAGCACCTTGCTACAAACTCGTGCTATTTCGCTCGCCTGCTGGTTATGGAAAAACCACCATGGCAGCGCAATGGTTATCAGACAAGACCAATGTGGGTTGGTATAGCATCGATGAAAGCGACAATGATGCGTTCCGATTTATCAACTACTTACTGCAAGCGATTAATAAAGCGACTCAGCAAAGTTGTCCAAATGCCCAAAAACTGGCCGAGCGACGCCAGTTCTCTTCTTTACACTCGCTATTTAGTGAAGTGTTTTCGGAAATGTCTGGCTTTAACAAAGAGTGCTATGTAGTTCTCGATGATTACCATTTGATAGCCGATGACGATATCCACGAAGCGATGCGCTTTTTCCTCAAACACATGCCAGACAACCTAACGCTGGTCGTCACTAGCCGTGCCACACCCCCATTAGGCACGGCCAACTTGCGCGTACGCGATTTGATGATCGAAATTGGTAACGAGCTACTCGCCTTTGATACCGAAGAAACAACACGCTTCTTTAATCAACGGGTCTCTGATGGCGTGGATGATGATACTGCCAACAACTTGTGCACCTATGTCGAAGGCTGGCCCTCTGCACTGCAATTGATTGCCTTACAAGCACAGCACCAAAAGCGCACGTTGGCGCAGACAGCGGAGTCGGTATCGCAGTTTAATCATGCACATTTATGGGATTACTTAGTTGAGGAAGTGTTTGATCTGCTGGATAAAGAAACGCGCCAATTTTTGATGCAATGCTCGGTGCTCGATCACTTTAATGACGTGTTAGTCTCTGCACTCACCAAACGTGACGACGCGCTGAGCATGATTGAGTCGCTCAACCGCTATGGTTTATTCATTTATCCACTGGAAGGTGAGCACAACTGGTACCGGTTCCACAACTTATTTGCGGAATTCCTCTCTCATGAACGCTTGGCGCGCATCCCGCAGCAGGAGCACGATCTGCACCGTGCCGCCGCGCACGCTTGGTTGCAAGAAGCTACACCTCATCAAGCGTTGCGTCACGCCACGCTCGCCAACGATACTGACTTACTCGCTACTATCTTGACGCAATTTGGCTGGAAGATGTTCAACCAAGGCGAGCTTTTGGCTCTCGAAGAGGCCATTAACCAACTCTCTCCGGCCCAACTCTATCGCGAGCCTAAACTGTGTATGCTACAAGCTTGGCTGGCTCAAAGTCAGCACCGCTACTTTGACGTTGGGGATCTGCTGACCAAATCGACCAACGAGATGAAAGCGCTCAATGTTCAGCTCAGCACCAAAGAACAAGGCGAATTCAATGCCCTACGTGCTCAAGTCGCGATCAACCAAAATGAGCCAGAAAAAGCCTTAGAACTGGCGGAATTAGCGCTAAGCCAACTGGATCACACAGTTTACCGCAGTCGTATTGTCGCCACTTCAGTCGTCGGCGAAGTGAACCACGTGCTCGGTCAATTAAGCCGCGCACTCTCGATGATGCAACAAACCGAAAAGCTGGCACGCCAATATCAGGTTTACCACCAAGCGCTATGGGCATTACTACAGCAAAGCGAGATCTTGATTGCCCAAGGTTATGTGCAAGCCGCTTTTGAAGTACAAGATATTGCCTTCAAATTAATTGAAGAGCAGCAATTACAGCAAGTGCCATTGCATGAATTCTTACTACGGATACGTGCCCAAATCCTGTGGTGCTGGAACCGCTTGGATGAAGCGGAAGAGTGCGCTTATAAAGGACTACGCGTATTGGGCAACCACTCTCCAAGCAAGCATCTGCACAGTTATTCTATGCTGGCGCGTATTGCTATTGGCCGTGGTGAACTCGATAAAGCGGGTAAGTTCATCGAACAAATACAGCACTTACTGAAACAATCGACTTATCACGTAGACTGGACGGCGAATGCTTCGCTCTCACTGATTCTATTTTGGCAAGCTCGTGGCAATGATGAAGCAATGTTGCAGTGGCTCAAGACCACCATTCGACCAGAAAAAGCGTGCAATCACTTTTCACAGCTTCAATGGCGCAATATTGCTCGAGTTCAGATTCACTTAGGTCATTTGGAAGATGCGACTCAAACTTTGACGTTTATGCAGCACGAAGCGCAAACTTATCAGTTGATTACTGACCTAAACCGTAATTTGATCCTCGAAGCCGTTCTAGCCACCACAGTGCACAATGAAGAATTGGCGAAAGAGAAACTCAAAGAGGCGCTACAGTTAACCAATCAGACGGGTATGGTGGGTAACTTTTTAATCGATGGTTCGCAGATCGGCCACTTATTGGAAAAACTCTCTAGCCGAGCTGAATTGGGCGATTTGGAACGCCACCGCGCACAACAGTTAATGAAGGAGATCTCGACCACTCAGCGCAGCCGATCAATCCATTTTGACGAGGATTTTGTTGAGAAGTTAGTTAATCATCCGAATATTCCCGAGCTGGTTCGCACCAGCCCACTCACTCAACGTGAATGGCAAGTCTTGGGGCTTATCTACTCTGGATTTAGCAATGAACAAATTGCACAAGAGCTGGATGTCGCAGGGACCACTATCAAAACCCACATCCGCAACCTGTACCAAAAACTGAATATTGCCAACCGCAAAGAGGCAATCCACACCGCCGAGAATTTATTGCAACTTATGGGCTATTGAGTCGCAGGTATGATCAAAAAGAGCCAGATAATCTGGCTCTTTTCTGTCGTAAAAAATGATGGTTAGAAGGTTTTTGGAGCGAAACCCGTCATCACTTCTAAACGCAGTTCTTTGCCCATTGTTGTCATCGGGTGTACCACGATTAAACCTTTAACTGACTTTTTCAATTGACCTAAATCCGCCTGTTCGGCTTTGGTCAACTCACGAGAAAATGGCATATCGAGCAAACTCTTACGCTCTTTGCTCACCGTATAATTTTGCTTGTGCTTTGCTTGAGCGAGCTTTTTCGTCAGTTGTTCTACTTCATCGGTAAATTTGCTGATCATTACTTGATCGCCACGACCTTTAGCCGCATCGAGCTTATGGCGACACGTATCTAAACGGTTATTGAGTTGTTGAATTTCATTTTTCAGGCTCATGGTCACTGGCTCTTCGAAAGTAAAGTGGGCGCGGAGTATATCACAGACTATCTATACTCTAATATAGAAATTAAGCTTAAAGCGGTGAAATGAAAGCCACTGGCAAGTCATAGAGGGCATAACAACTCTACTTAGCATTCCAATTTGACATAACACCCATTTTTCATATGAAAATATGCTCTTTGTAAGACGCGGTGCCGCAAACTTAGCTAAGCTATATTTATAACAACAACGAGCATGTCAACCGTCAGTTAAAGTACCAAGGCCAATAACATAACAACAGGAAATAACCATGAGCCTGACTATTCGCCAAAGACTCTATGTGCTATCCATTGTTCCGCTACTGATTATTTCGTTAAGTATGATGTATCTCAGTTTTTCAGAAACACAAAAACTGAATCACGAACAAATGGCTGCTACCCGCGCTAGCATGATGGAGATGAAACAAAATGAGCTGCGTTCATATCTGCAAATTGCCGATACAGCGCTCAAATCACTCAAACAAAAGAACGCTCCCCTCAGCGAAGCCATCACAATACTGCGTGACATCGCGTTTGAAAATAGTGGCTATATCTTTGGCTACAATAGTAAAGGGGATCGACTACTACTGGGCCAAAGTAATGCTGGTTTAGGCGATAACTTTTGGAATATGCAAGACACACAGGGCAACTATTTAATCCAAGATTTAATCAAAAATGCCAAAGTCGGCAAATTCACCACCTACTATTTCCCCAAACCGGGAGAAAGCACGCCACTACCTAAATTGGCCTATTCCGCCTACTTGCCACAATGGGATTTAATGATAGGTACTGGCTTTTACACCGATGATATTGATGCCGTCATTGCCAATATGGAGGAGCTTGCTGCTGAAAATATGCAGAGTAGTTTGGTTAATATCGGTTTGATGAGCCTGATCATCATTCTTATCGTCGGGTTTTTCGCCATCATTTTAAACCGCAGTATTATGCGCCCTCTTGAACTATTTGATTTATCGATTCGCTCATTTGCCAGTGGTGACGCCGATTTAACCGCAAGAATGGAGAAATTCAATGCCCCTGAATTTGCAAGATTAAGTGACAACTTCAATGCCTTTGTCTCTAGCTTACAAAGTATCATTGCGCGCGTGCACCAAGGCGCGCGTGCACCAAGTTGGGCAACAGGTTGTGGATGAAACCAATGACATGACACAACGAGCACAACAAGTTGACGCCATTGCATCAGGGCAACGTGAAGAGACCGATCAAGTAGCGACAGCGATGACAGAAATGACCACGACTGCAACAGAGATCTCGAACAACGCCCACCATGCCGCTCAATCGGCAAAAGATGCTGACGACAACGCCAAAGATGCCCATGAAATTGTTGATTCAGCCGCACAATCGGTACAGGATCTCGCCAAAGAGGTCGCTGAAGCGAGCCTTGTGATTTCAAAACTGGAAGGCGATGTGAAAAACATTTCGTCTCTACTTGCGGTTATCCAAGATATTGCGGAACAAACCAATCTACTGGCGTTAAACGCAGCTATTGAAGCGGCTCGCGCGGGCGAGCAAGGACGAGGATTTGCCGTGGTAGCGGATGAAGTCCGAAAATTAGCCAGCCGTACCCAAGACAGTACAGGGCAAATTCATGCCATGATCGGGCAACTGAAAAATGCCTCTGATGCCGCAGTTAAAGCGATGGATTCAAGCCAAAGCCGTAGCTTAAGCACCGTAGAAAAAGCCAATGCCGCATCGACAGCATTACAAAAAATTCAAGACTCTATTGCCACGATTATGGATATGAACGCGCTGATCGCAACTGCAACAGAAGAGCAAAGTATTGTTGGGCAAGAGATATCAGAGCGTATTGTGGTGATATCTGATCAAAGTAGTCAATCGGCTGAACTGGCTAATCAGAACCAAGCGGGTAGCCAGCAGTTGAATAGCCGAGCCAACGAACTCTATGAGTTGGTGGACCGCTTTAAAGTTTAGCAAGAAGAGGTAAAACTGATATTCGTAAGCGTCAGAATGAAGATCGTTGATCACTAAGTAAAAAAGCCATGTCAACATGGCTTTTTTCAATGAAGAGATCCCTAATGACTTACAGGAGATTTCTTTGGTTTAATCGATTTTTTCTTGATATTCGCGTTTATCTTCTGGACGCAGTTGACGCTGAACACCCATTAAAAAATTACGCAGGATCTGATCTTTACATTCACGGTAGTGTTTATTGTCAGGCTTGCGGAAAAATGCATTGAGCTCGTGCTTACTTAAACGAAAATCGATAAAAGCTAATGTGTCTAAAATATCTTCTGCTTTCATATCCAGCGCAATACGCAATTTCATGAAAATCATATTATTGGTTAAGCGTGTTTCAGGCTGAGGTTGTTCACCATCGCGTTTACCACGCTTTGTATTGATTAAACCATTGAGAAATATCGCTAGATCCACATCACTCAACACAGATTCCGTCTCTTTGTTTAGCCAAGTAGTCACTTGCTCTTGAGTAACGCAGCCGTCCGCCGCAGCAAAAATCTCAACCATAGCTGAGTCTTTAAAGTCAAAAGTGTAGCGAATACGGCGTAAAATATCGTTATTGGTCAAAATAGATCCTAGGGTTAGATTTCCAGTGCCATCAAGATGACAGACTGTGAAGAAATAGCGCGCCACTGTAGCAGAAGAGCGATCGGACACCTATCTATTTTACTAGATGTAGAGCAATAGAGAAGATGCCGACTGGCCCAAAGAAGCTTTATCTCTGGGCCATCACAGTTAGGCTAATTTGAAATCATACCTTGTTCGATACAGCACCATATCTTCAATCGTCAATACAGGCATATTGTGCTTTTGCCCGAACGCAACGATCTCGGGTGTTTTGGCCATGGAACCGTCAGGATTGGTGAGTTCACACAATACACCCGCAGGCATTAAACCCGCCATTTGCATAAGATCAACCGTCCCTTCTGTATGCCCACGACGAGCCAAAACGCCCCCCGCCCGAGCACGAAGTGGGAAAACATGGCCGGGGCGTGCAAGATCATCGGCTTTAGCATCAAAGCGGGCCGCGGTTTTTATTGTGGTCACTCGGTCTTGCGCTGAAACGCCCGTAGTTACACCTGTTTTTGCTTCAATCGAGACAGTAAAAGCGGTTTGGTTTGCGCTATTGTTATGCATGACCATCGGGGGCAGTTGCAGTTGATTAGCCTGTTCATCGGTCAAACATAGGCAGACGATGCCACTGCATTCACGGATCATCAGTGCCATTTGTTGTGTGGTCAGTGACTCAACCGCATAAATGATATCGCCTTCATTTTCACGATCTTCATCATCAAGCAACAACACACCTCGCCCTTCTTTAAGCGCAGACAGTGCGTTTTCAACACGAGTAATAGGGTCGCCAAATTTGGCAAGTAGAGATAGCTGATTCATGGTTGTACTCCTAAAAAATCACCAGAATCAGGGCTGCTATGAGGGATCAAATCCAAAACAAATTGCACCAGCTAGCGAACTAACTGGCGTCTCTTCATTCTCTCTCATCCGGACTATAACCGTCGGCTCTGGTTTTTCACCAGATCTGCTGACCTCGATACATCGAGCGCTCGCGGGCTCATCTGCCTTCTCAACTGAAAAAACAAACACACCGCCGGTGGGGAATTTCACCCCGCCCTGAGAATTTAAACTATAAATTGGCTTTAAAAAAGCGATGTCATGGTAGTCGTTTACGATAAAGATGAAAAGTAGGACGAAGAAAAAGTGATGTATATCGAAAAGGAAAGGCATCCTGCAATTATGCAGTTGGGGGTAACAGGAGCATAGCTAACTCAAGAGTTTAGGGTATGCAAGATGCCTTTATTCATGGTCACCAGTGACATAAATGAATCAGAGCTAAAATCGCCATTACCTCTATAGGGTTACGTGATTTTTCTAAACGCTGGCGGTAATAGATCGCCAGCGGTGTTGGCTGTTTGGTGTCAGTCGTTATGGGGTCGTTCATCATTCACCTCCTCAGCTATCGATGCGTTGATTGTGAATCAAAACAAGGAATACAAAAACTGAGAATTTTTTATTTTTTAATTCCTCATATCATCGAAATTAGCCTTAAAACGATATTTAAAAACTAAAAATCAATAAATGAGGAACAAATAATCATTAATATTTCTTATTTGGTTCTTCATAAATTCGCTACTATACCCAAACAACTTGACCATCAAGGAGGGCAAAGCGCAAGGCCGTGCGAAGAACTGAACTGCCTATCTCTTCCCTTTCATCCAGAGGATTTGCGAGTGTCTGATCTTACTTTATTACGTTATTACACACGCCTGACCGTGCTTGGTGTGGGTCAAGAGATTAAAGTGTCGTTAACACAGGTTGCAGAATGTTTATTCACCTCACCGCGTCATGCACGAAATCTGGTGGCTAAAATGCAGCAACAAGGTTGGCTCAATTGGCAACCCAAAGTCGGACGTAACCAACGCTCGATACTGCGCCTGAACCTCGATTTAGACACAATCAAACAAACGCTCGCGAAAGAGCAAATTTTGGCTGGGAAATATGAAAAAGCCTTAACCATACTAGATAATGATGAGGTAGTGTTTGGGCGTTTGTTGCAAAGTACTTCCGGCGCATCTATTCGCGAAGGTCGCTTACACATTCAACTGACATATAAACGACCATTTGAACGGCTAGTGCCCCATCAAATACAACGTAGTAGTGAGCGATTTCTGCTCAGGCAAATCTATTGCTGCCTCATCCAGTGTGATGAACAAGGACGCTTTCATCCAGAATTAGCCCATCACTGGGAGTATGATGCGCAGCATTTTCAGTGGGTATTTTATCTTCGCCCCGGATTAGCGTTTCACGATGGCTCACCGATTGATGCTAATACGATCGTGAGTTTATTTGCCAAACTCTCTAGTTTGGAAGAGTACAAAAAAGAGCTCGCGCATTTGGTTGATGTAAGCGCACCACAACCACAAAAAGTAGTATTTTCTCTTAATCAATCTGATTTAGGATTTGCAGGGTTGCTCTCTGGCGTCAAATATTCAATTCAACCAGCCAGCCAAGTGAACAATGCATACTCCCCAATGGTGACAGGTTGTGGCCCATTTCAAGTTCAAGATCACTCACCTCACAAACTCATTTTAAGCGCATTTGACCAATTCTATGGCTGCCGAGCTTTAACGGATCACGTCACAATTTGGATTTTAAATGAAGACGAGTTGTACCCTCAAGGCATGCATATCAAACAAAAAAATCAGCAACAAAACATCTCTTGCCACCACGATGTAGAGCTGAGTAACGTTGAAGAACTGGCGATCATCACCTCTAATCAATCATCAAGAGTAGAAGATGGTTGCATGTTTATTTTGTTCAATCAAGGTGCTCATTCACCTCTTAATGAAAATCAGAAACGCTACCTAGCTACCGAGATATCTGGAGAAAAACTAGAGCACTATTTAGCACAACAACCAACTAAGTTTGACGCAGTCGTTGCCAGTAACCTACTGCCAGTATGGCAACCTGTGGTGCGACCACCAGCGCCCAAAACAAACCTGCCAAATCAAATCTCGATTGCCGTCTATGACTACACGGTACTGATTCATTGCGCCTTCGGTGTGAAACATATTTTAGAGGAGATGGGGCTGACTGCTGCCGTCAACATTTACTCCTACCGAGAATTGAATTTTCTGGCCCAGCAAGGCAAATTGTACGAAACCATAGTTATCACCAATATTAATTTAGATGACAATCGGCATTTCAGTGCATTTAGCCACTTATTTGGCAACCCAATGTTGCACCATTGCATTGGCCCCGCAGAGAGCCAATGGCTGCTCAAAGCGTTAATCGACATTCGATCAACGACACCATTGACACACTACCTTATCGCGTTGGAACCGCTAGCATCGAGTTTGATCAACGAATACTGCCTCGTCCCTTTGTTCCACCATAAGCAAACATTACGTTTTCAGGGTGTGCTCAAAGACGTTGCACTGACCAACTGGGGATGGCCTGATATTAAAAATGTGTGGTCCATTGATTAGCGAATAAATAGCCTGCGTAATATTGCCAGCATCACTAAACGATAACGCAGCATCCACTGGCTACGTGGCAACCAACGCTTAGAAAACAATACGGTTTTGGCGTGTGAAAAGGTCTTAAAACCTTCAATCCCGTGATAGTGCCCAACCCCAGAATCGCCAATACCGCCAAAGGGGGCATCATCGGCGGCCACATGTAACAGAGTATCGTTCACAGCTAGGCCACCACTATGCGTTTGTGTACTAACCTGTTTGATCACCTCGTGATCATCACTCATTAAATATAAAGCTAACGGACGTGGGCGAGCGTTGATATAAGCTATCGCTTCATCCAAACTGTGATAACTCAATATCGGCAATATGGGGCCAAATATCTCATGTTGGGATAACAACATATCAACCTTCAAATTCGTCACTAAGCAAGGCAAAAATTGATACGTTCCCGCTTTTGCATCGCCTTCTACGGGATGCAATGTGGCCCCTTTTTGTTTAGCATCGTCTAAGTATTGTTGCAGCCTATCAAACTGGGTTTGATTAATAATATGTGACGTATCATAGCCATCTTTAGTGGAAAAATAGCGCTTAAAGCGTTGCAGATAGAGCTCCACAAAGGCTTGTTGTTTGCCTTCCGGCAGTAAAACATAATCAGGAGCAACACAGATCTGCCCTGCATTGATGGCTTTGCCAAGCATGATGTTATCAACGCTACGCGCAAGGTCAGCATCAGGTGCAATGATCACGGGGGATTTCCCGCCAAGCTCTAACGTTACTGGTGTTAGGTTTTTCGCAGCCGCTTGGGCAACCAATTTACCTACCGGTGTTGACCCCGTAAATAACAGATGATCAAAGGGTAACGCACTGAACTGTGCGGCAACGTCAGCTCCACCTTCTACAGTATCAACCGCTTCATCGACCGTCGCAAAAATACGCATCAACACTTGGTTGGTGCAGGGCGTATGTTCGCTCAATTTGACCATAGCGCGATTACCTGCTGCCAATGCGGTGACTAATGGAGCCATACTGAGCACGATAGGAAAATTCCAAGGTACAATCACCCCCACAAGACCCAAGGGTTGATAGTGAACGCTCACTGTCGACGGCAGTAATAGCCAACCAGCATGACGCGATTGCGATTTTGTCCACGATTTGAGGTGTTTTAGCGTGTAATTAATGTGTGAAACGGCCGGTAGCAGATCGCAAACCGTACTATCAAAGCGACTCCGATAACCATAATCCTGATTTAAGGCCTCAACGAGCGCGGCCTGTTCACTGAGTAACGCGGTTTTTAAGCGCTGCAACCAAATACGTCTTTGCTCAAGGCTAGGATACGGCTCTGCTATTGTCTGCTGTTTTAATCTAGTAAAAAGTGTCGTAACGTCTTTAGTTAAGGACTGTTGCTGTTCTGTTTCTTGCACCGTATTTCACCTCATTCGCAGCTAAGGCAGCGTCTTGGAAATGAGCTCAGGATTAATGCCAAAGCTGGCTTTATGTTCTTCAATCACAAATTCACTGCGCGTTTGAATCACTCCCGGCAATGTACCCAACTTGCCAGACATAAAACTTTGGTAGGCTTTCATATCTTTCACTCTCACTTTGATCATGGTGTCAAAATCACCGGACAATGAATAACATGCTTCAATTTCTGGGATGTCCGCCACTGCTTGTGAAAAGCGCTCAAAAATAGAGAAACTGGTTTGATCCAATCGAATATGAATGAACACTTGTACATCCAGACCTAACTTTTCTGGGCACAGTTCTGCATGGTAGCCTTTGATGTACCCTTCCTTTTCTAAGCGTTTGACACGATCAGAACAAGGAGATGTGGTTAAATTCACCAACTTTGCCAGCTCAACAACGGGAAGCCGTCCTTTACTGTGCAAAATACGTAAGATCTGTTGGTCGATGCGGTCTAGGCTCATGGTTTTGCACGGCGCTCTCAAAAGAAGTGATATGGCATACAATAATGGCTTACAGCGTTAAACCAACCTATCATCACAAGGCATTGTGATATAAATCACATAGAATAGAGGAACGTTATAATAAAAAGACTGAGGAGAAAAAAGGAAAAGAAAGTGAGCAAGCACCCACTTTCTTGTTTGTAATCTATTTATCGCCTCTTTACTTTGAGTACGTTGAGATGATTACAGTTTGAAACGAGAAATTTCTTTATCTAACTCATTCGCTAAACGGTGCATTTCATGAGCTTGTTGCACTGCATTTTGCGCATCACTGGCGAGTTGGTCGCTGACTTCACGTACCGATTCGGTGTTGCCATTAATATCCGCTGTCACCAAAGATTGCTCTTCTGCTGCTGATGCAATTTGTGTTGCCATATCACTGATCATCTGAATGGCTTCGCTGATTGCGTGTAAGCTTTCTCCTGTATGGTTCACATCTTGCACACTTGTTTCGACCAGTTTATGGCTTTCCGTCATGACAGAAACAGCATTGGTCGTTACCTTTTGCAAACCGGAAATTTTAGACTGGATCTCCTCGGTAGAGGCATGAGTGCGCTGAGAAAGCACTCGGACTTCATCAGCTACAACCGCAAAGCCGCGACCTTGCTCTCCGGCGCGCGCCGCTTCAATCGCCGCATTCAAGGCCAACAAATTTGTCTGCTCTGCAATCGAACGAATGGTCGACAGAATGGTTGAAATCTCATTAGCGTGCACTTCTAATTCACCAATGATGCCCACAGCACTGCTAAGCTCTTGTGCTAACTGATTGATTGACTGTTTGCTTTGCTGCATCTGGCGATAGCCTTGTGCACCAAGCTCAACCGATTCATTGGCATTTTTAGCGGTATTATCAGCATTGCCCGCGATTTCAGCGGTCGCAGACGCCATTTCAGTTACCGCAGTTGCAACCATAGTAATTTCATCTTGTTGAGTACGAATCCGTTCACTACGTTGACTGGCTGAGCTCGCGGCCTGTGTCGCTCCTTGGTTAAGGGAGACGGAAACATCACGTACGCTTTGCACCATGACATGGATGCGATCGACAAATTTATTGAACTTATCTGCTAAGATACCGACTTCATCGTCACTGCGAACGGCTAAACGACGGGTTAAATCGCCATCACCTTCGGCGATATCTGACAAAGCTTGAGCAATATTACTCAACTCATTCAACTGACGAGCGACGAACCATGAGGTCGCTAATGCCAAGATCACTAAAATCATCAAGCCAATCAAGCTCTGTTTCAATAGCATGTCATTGAGTGGCTGTTCGAGAACCGTTTTGTCCATCACCATAACCAACAGCCAGTCGGTATGTTCAATACTTTGCGCCATCAATACTTTGGCCTGACCATCAATATCAACAAAGAGTGGTAATTGAGAATTTGCCGCCTCTGATATGCTTTGAATGGTCAGTTGTGAGGCCATTTCTTGGGTAGGTTTTAAAATAAGCTCTTGATTGGGATGGGCAACAATTAGCCCCTTGGTATTCACCAAAATAGCATTGCCCTTCCCGGGAACCTCAATAGCTAAGACGTCCTTGATCAATTTACCCAAAGCTAAATTGGAAGCGGCGACGCCAATCAGTTGGCCATTTTGACGGACAGGTTCTGCCAATGTCACCACTAAGGTTTGCATGGTAACGCTGACGTAGGGGGCGGTTGTGATCGGTTTACCCGCGACTTTGGCTTCTTTATACCAACCACGCTCACGAGGATCATAACCATTTTGGTTACGCGATCCGTCATTGCGGATCATATCGCCCTGTTCATTACCGTAATAACTCAGCCCAAATTCACCAGACTCCAAGGTTTGGCGTAGGTGAGGAACAATGTCTAATTGTGGATTACGCTCGATTTCGTTTTTTAATCCTAGCAGCGTTTTTTGTTTGCTATTAAACCAGTCACCAATCCCTTTTGCATGAGCCTGTAATGTATTACGCGCTTCACTCTCAATCGCTCTCCAGCTGTCGGTTTTAAAGGTTTGATAGCCAACCATAACCAATGCAGCGGCTGTCAATGTAATAGCAGCAACCACAGAGAACACCATTTTTCTCTTTAAACTCAATTGCATTGCAATGCTCCTTGAAGCTTGTTCACCAAAGTAATGGGCTTGAGAATATTACAACTATGGATTATTACTTTGCCTAAGTTCCCAATACTTGACACTCGTGCAATAGAACGGTGGTGAATGTGCACTAAATCAAACTTAGTCAGCCGAATAAAAGCAAAATTATCTTTTGAGCGAGAGGCGCACTACGCCAAAAAACTTAGCGCAGTGCTGGAAGTATTTAGAGAACGCGGACGCGTGAGAAGTCGGTGTGGCTTAATGTTGATGGGTGATTACATACTCGGCAAAAACCTTGCTTTTCCATTTTGTAATGAGGTTCACCTTGTATAATGAGCGCAAAAAACTTTTGAACACCTTGCCACGTTGAACAAGGTTCTGACTGACAGCGCTTCATCACGACTTTATGTGGTGTCTCTTTACGACAACAGGTGCAATAAGCTTTTGACATGGTCCAATAATCCCTACAATTTGCATCATTATTGATAATTGACACATTTTGCGCCTACAGGTTCATTTTTCTCAAACTTTAGTGTGTGTTTCGTGAGCTATCTTCAAAAAACGTCCATCCCAATCTCCTTATTTTCTGCTAAGCACACTACACAATCTAACCTGTACAAAAAAGCCCCTCAGAAAGGGGCTAGTTATTGAACAACGGTATGAATGTCAATCTAGTTCAACCAGCTGCTTTTTAAAGGTCACGTGCTGTGCTCTCACGCTCTCTTCGGGTTCAGCTGTCGCTAAGCTCACCACAACGATCGCAAGTACAGAGAAAATGATCCCAGGAACAATTTCATACACATCAAACCAACCGCCAGACAGTTGTTTCCAAACCACAATGGTCACGCCACCAACAATAATGCCGGCTAGTGCACCATTGCGGTTCATTCGAGACCAATAAAGGCTCAATACCACTGCAGGGCCAAATGCGGCGCCAAAGCCCGCCCATGCATACGAAACTAAGCCGAGCACGGAACTATCTGGTGTCATGGCCAGCACTAACGCAACGATAGAAATTAGAATCACAGCAAAGCGGCCAACACGAACTATCTCCTCCGACGTTGCATCTTGCTTGATGACTTGCTTGTAAAAATCTTCCGCTAACGCAGAGGAAGAAACTAATAATTGCGAGTCAGCGGTACTCATAATTGCCGCAAGAATAGCCGCAAGCAAAATACCTGCAATAACTGGATGGAAAATCGCATTCACTAGCAGCATGAAGATTTTTTCACCATCTGCCAGCTCCAGCGAACCTGTGTTCGTCACATAAACAAGCCCAACTAAGCCAACTAATAGGGCTCCCGCCATGGATAAACCGGTCCAAATTACCGCAATACGACGTGCAGTGGTGAGATCTTTATTTGAGCGGGAAGCTTTAAAGCGCGCCAAAATATGGGGTTGACCAAAATAACCAAGCCCCCATGCCATTAATGAGATAATGGCAACACCCGTTAACGGCTCACCTTTCACATCATGCCACAGCGTCAATAGCTCTGGGTTTATTGCGAATAGATCTTGACTCAGTTGACCCAAACCACCGTTGATTGCCGCGATGGGCACAATCATTAATGCCGCTGCCATCAATAGGCCTTGCACTAAGTCAGTCCAAGAAACGGCTAAAAATCCACCAAACAGTGTATAAGACACCACACAAATGGTGCCAATAATAACTGCGGTTGAATAATCTAAACCAAATACCGTTTCAAATAGTTTACCGCCAGCCACAAGGCCAGAACTGGTATAAAAGAGGAAGAACAGCAAAATAAAGAAGGCTGAAATGGTTTGAATCAGTTTAGATTTATCATTAAAACGGCGTGATAAAAATTCAGGTAATGTTAATGAATCTGTCGTGATGCTATAAGTGCGCAAGCGCTTAGCATTCACTAACCAGTTCGCCCATGTGCCCAATAATAAGCCACCCGCTAGCCAGAAAGCCTCAATACCAGCGGCGTACGCGTAACCAGGTAAACCGAGCAATAACCAACCGCTCATATCAGATGCACCCGCCGATAAAGCCGCAGGCCAAGGGCCCAGTGATCGCCCTCCTAAGAAATAATCTGCGGAGTTTTTCGTTCGAAGGTATGCAACCACACCAATAGCCAGCATCAAAATAAGATACAGGATAAAGGTGGTTGTAATAGCAAAGCTATTTTCCATTGTGTTTGTCCTCTTTAAAAGATCGCCTTCCATGTCCTCTTCCGAAGAAGAGGATAAAACAGAAAGGATTAATGGGTTTCGCTACCAAGCTCAAGCAAGGTCGCATTACCACCCACTGCTGTTATATTTATTGTGCGAGTACGCTCGGTAATAAAGCGCAACGATAAGTGAGGATCATGAGCCACGGGGATCGCGCTCAAGTCCGTTTCAGAAACTAGGCTGACAATCGCACCATTACGATCAGCTAGCTGACGGTTGAGGCTACGCTCAACCGAAGTGTTCCCAACGTAACCTACACTTCGAACGTCCGACGCCATCAACGGATGATAAGCATCAAAAGACGTAAACTGAATGAGATTAGTAGGGAGTGTTGACTGCTCAAATGCCGCTTGCAGTGTTCGAATCAACATCGCATCGTCACTACATAAGACGACGCTATTGCCTGCCACAAGAGCGGCACAAAGCTGAGCTGCCACCGCCTGTTGCGCTTTATCACTGTGTTCACCTTGGATGATCACAGCCACGCCCCGACCTGCGGTGTATAGCTCATTGGTTTCTCCAGTAGGACCGATCAATTGATGCGAATGCGCCAACAGCGCCGATGCCTGATGAAGATGGTAAGAAATCACTGTTGCCAGTTGTGGCATAGCGCTTTCTAGTAGATTTTTAAATGAAAGTAAGCACTCACATTTAGAATCAAAATCGGTGATATTCCAATTTTCCCATGCTGAAAAAGCGTCAGAAAAACGTGTTACTTGATGAACCATGCTAATTCTCCTGAGCCTTTATTACTGAGAAAATTCAGTTTGAGTAAAACGGTATAAGTAATGTGGGCCACCTGCCTTTGGTCCGGTACCAGAAAGCCCCTGCCCACCAAATGGTTGCACGCCCACCACCGCACCCACTTGATCACGGTTGATGTAACAGTTACCTACTCGGGCGTGTTTTTCTATCCAACGATACGTCGTTTCATTGCGGCTATGGATCCCCATGGTTAAACCAAAACCAGTTTGATTAATTTGCTGCACTACATCGGCCAGCTCACGCGCTTTAAAGCGCACGATATGCAAGATCGGCCCAAATTGTTCTTCGGTTAAGCAGTGAATATCTGAAATTTCAAAAGCCGCTGGCGGTACAAAATCACCGTGTTGGCACTCCGAACTGAGCTCTAATTGCGCAACTTTGGTCTGTGTCTTGGTCATCTGTTCAATGTGAGAGAACAACTTTTGTTTGGCTTTTTCATCAATAACAGGGCCGACATCTGTACTGTGGAGGTAAGGAAGACCAATCTTGAGCTCATTCATCGCACCATGAATCAAGCTGATGATGCGATCGGCAATATCCTGTTGAACAAATAGCACTCGTAATGCAGAGCAGCGCTGCCCAGCCGAAGCAAAGGCAGAACGAATCACATCTCTCACCACTTGCTCGGGTAAAGCCGTACTATCAACGATCATCGCGTTTTGCCCACCCGTCTCTGCAATCAACGGCACTGGCGCGGCGTCACGTTGAGCGAGAGCTTGATTGATGCGTTGCGCGGTCGCCGTTGATCCAGTGAACGCGACACCTGCAATGGCAGGGTGAGAAGTCAGCGCACTGCCAATTTCTGCACCACGTCCAGGTAACAATTGGATAACGCCAGCAGGAAAGCCAGCTTCCAGCATCAGTTCCACGGCACGCGAAGCAATCAAACTGGTTTGTTCTGCGGGTTTGGCAACGACCGTATTACCCGCAACTAACGCTGCCGTGATTTGCCCAAGAAAAATCGCAAGAGGGAAGTTCCATGGGCTAATACACACGAAAACACCGCGACCTTCACGGCTTACTTTTCGCTTTTCATTATCAAAACTCGTCACTTCAAAGGGTGTTAACGCGGAAACTTGTTTGGCGTAATAGCGACAAAAATCTACCGCTTCGCGGACTTCATCAATGCTATCGTGAATGGTTTTCCCTGCTTCGTGATGACAAATGGCGACCAGTTCAGCCAAGTTCTCTTCGAGTAAATCAGCAAGTTTATCAAGTTTGCCCGCGCGAACGCTGTGCTCTTCTTGCTTCCAAGCAGCAAAGGATTGCTCCGCTATTGAGATAGCTTCGGAAACATGATCAAGGTTGGCAAATACCACTTGTCCAACATGCTTCCTACGGTCATAAGGCGCAGTCACAACTTCCGGCGATGCCCCTGCCTTGATCATGCTTTCGAGCAGAGCAACACCATTGATGATAGGAGAAGCATGCCACTGTTTACTGAGCCAACATTCTACTTTCGCTTCAAAAGGCGTTGCCTCACTTTCAATATCAATATTGACACCATAGGAATTAACGCGCTCGGTAAAGATGTGCGGTGGCAAAGGAATTTTGTTATTTGGTAAAGAATCAAACGAGAGCAACATATCGACGGGATGTTGCGTTAACGTATCAATAGGACAACGAGCATCAACTAAACGATGCACAAACGAACTGTTCGCACCATTTTCAAGCAATCTACGAACTAAATAAGGCAGTAAGTCTTTATGACTACCTACTGGAGCATAAATTCGCACCGATTGTTGATAGGCTTTCATTGCATGATGATAAAGAGCATCACCCATGCCATGCAGACGCTGGAACTCAAAATCTTTGTGTTGTGACATCACCGCAATCGCGGTCACGGTTTGTGCATTATGACTGGCAAATTGAGGGAAAATATGGCCACGAACGCCCTCGCTTAAAAGAAAACGAGCGCAAGCCAAATAGGCTACATCAGTAGCTTCTTTACGTGTGTATACCGGATAGTTGCTGTAGCCACTTTGCTGAGACCACTTCACTTCGCTATCCCAATACGCCCCTTTGACTAAACGCAGTGGGATCACATCACCTTGCTGTTTCGCCAACCCATTAAGCCAAACTAAAACGGGTAAAGCGCGCTTAGAGTAAGCTTGTACAACTAAACCAAATTTCCCCCACCCTTTCACGGGTTCACTGCGATATATCTTTTCAAATAGCTTTAATGACAGCTCTAAACGATCTGCTTCTTCTGCATCAATAGTGATCGCCACATCCAGCTCGATAGCACGGGCTAAAAGCTGTAGCAGTGTGCTATAAAGCTCGCTCAGCACGCGCTCTTGATTAGCCACTTCATAACGCGGATGCAATGCAGAAAGCTTGATTGATACGGACGGTGCCGGGCTGGTTGATAAGCCATATTTCTCGCGGCCAACCGCCTCAATCGCCATCAAATAATCTTTGAAATATTTATTGGCATCGGCCGTGGTTAACGCCGCTTCGCCGAGCATATCAAATGAATATGTATAGCCTTTATCACGCATAGGACGGCCATTTTTTTGTGCTTCTTCAATCGTTCGGCCTAGCACAAATTGGTGGCCCATCACCTTCATCGCTTGGTGCATCGCCTTACGAATCACTGGCTCAGAAAGCTTATTCACTAGACGATTAACCGCCTGCGTTGGACTAGTCGTATCCACATCAGCAAGGCCAATCACTTTACCAGTCAGCATCAACCCCCACGTGGACGCATTGACAAAGACAGAGTCAGAATTTTTCAGATGAGATTTCCAATCTGCAACGCTGAGCCGATCTTTAATAAAAGCATCCGCGGTTTCCGCATCGGGAATGCGCATCAGAGCTTCAGCCAAACACATCAACAAAATACCTTCTTGCGTATCTAAACTGTACTCAAGTAATAAGGCATCGATCATTTGCACCGCTTTTTTGTCGGCTCGGATCGCTTCGATTAACTGGGTTGTTTTATTTAATATCGCCGATTTTTCTGATTCTGTAGCTGTTGCCAGCGGTAATAACTGCTTCAGCCATTGAGATTCGTCCACCATATAAAGTGGAGAGATCAGCGACCACAGCTTATCAAGCGGTTGCTCGATAAACTCTGCATTCAACACATCTGTTGCTGTAAACATGCGTTTTCCTCAATCTCACTCCCGAAAAAGGTCGGGTTTCCTGCAATGGCTGGCAGTGTATTTTGAGCGCGAGAAGAATACTTGTCAAAAACTCCGAGTTTTTTGCTAAAAACTCTGGCTATTAACAAAATAAAAACACAATCACATCAATTGACATCATGCACAAAGCAGAAAATAGCAACATTGTTTCCAAAATTTAACTAAAGGTGCACGTGTTGCCGATAGTTCAAGGCAAGCAATATAAAAATGATGTGGGAATTACAAACAAAAAAGAGGCAGGGATATAAAGAATTAGCGACGACACAATTTTCGGTATTGCGATGGAGAAATACCTTGCAAGCGAGTAAATGAATGAGTGAAGGTACTTTGTCCAGAAAAGCCCGTTAATTCCGCAATTTGACCAAAACTCAAACAACCTTGCTCAATCAAATCTTTTGCCATATCAATTCGTTTACCTAACAAATATTGATGAGGCGTGATCCCCATTTGCTCTTTGAACAACATATGAAATTGGCTTTCACCTAAATAAACGCGGCCCGCTAATTGAGCGACTGAAATTTTACGACCAAGGTGCAGATCGATATAACGATCAATCGCTTCAAGATCAAAACGAGACTCTTTGCGATGCGTTTCAAATACAGAAATATGGCGTTGCAGTAATGCCATAACGGTGTCATTGCAGGCACGGCTCAACAGTAAATCATCAGGGCTCGATTGCATCTCTTTAACTAGCAATTGGATCAACTTTTGGATTTGTCCATCCAGCTGAAAGTAAATATCCGCATTCGACAACTCATTCATTTTTTGTAGAAGCAAAGGGTCATCTCCACAGGAGATTGGAAGGTTAAGCACTAAAATATCCGACTGCCCAACGACACCACCAAACGCATGGCCAGTTCCAGAGGTAACGACACAACCTTGCCCCGGCCCCACCAAATTGCCTACACCTTGTACTTCAAACTCAGCTTGGCCTTTTAATCCGATAACGACTTGGGTATAACTATGATCATGACACTCCATGTACGAGGGTAATGTCACTAACTCTGCCGGCCTAGGCGACAAAACTTTGTCATTTTGTTGATAGTTAGATAGCTTAGCCGAAGAAAAGTCGCTCATATTGCTGCATCATGGTTGAGGTTAAAAGCTGATGTTATAACAAAACTATCAGGAGCGAAAACAAAGCTGTGTTTTTTTAAAATTAAACATCAAAGTGCATATGAAGCTTAAGTTTAGGGGTGAAATGAGATCGATTTTTCAAAACGGAACAATGATCAAGTGCACATAAATTACGGTCAATGTGTGTTCAATCCCAAAACCCCTAAATAGATCGAAAATAGAGACTTGCATATTTCGCTATTAGGCTCAAAATGAAGATGCACAATTATAAAATTTACAAAATCAGTCACCTAGTAATAGATTTAAGTGAATTTTGCTATTGTTCGGAATAAATTTTGCATTATGAATACAGCTTATCCATTAAAGCTGTCAAAAGTTTGTCTTTCCCACTTTTGTGGTTAAACGTTAATTTGTTGCAGGGACCTATGATCACACGTCGCATCCCAGCGCTATTGCTTGCGCTAAGCCCTTTTTGGGTATCTGCATCGGTGTACGCGGAAGAAGTTATTCAGGTAGATCCTGTCACCGCTATCGATGAAAAAATGACTACTAAACAGACGGAAATCGACGCGATTTCTGCAGAATACGAAGCAGAGGGAGCTAAGCTTCAACAACTTAAAAATGAACATGTTCGTATTAAACGAGAAAGTGAAGAACTTGATGCTAAACGCAATCGAGCCAAGTCTGCTTTGGACAAACAATATAGCCGTCTTTTAGATGATCCAGACACAGATTTAGCCTCGTTTCAAAAGAAGTACCAAGAAACATGGGCATCAGTGAAGCAGAACCAAGCTGAAGGCCTTGAGAATAATCAAGCGATGACCGAAGTTGAAATGCGCTTGTCTCAAATAAAACAAAAGCAAGCTCGTCTCAGTAATGAGTATGCGAACCTCGAAGAGTCACGCATTGAAGCTAGGGTCAAACGTCTCGAAGCCGAACTGCGTGAAAGTAGTGTTCTTGAAACTGGCTATAAAACCACCTGTTCAACGACAATGACACTCGGTGAGTGTTCAAATCAGGGACAGCACCTTACCAAACAAAAAGCGGTAAAAACGTTTCGGGCAAAGTTGCTTGATGACCTAACCGAATCGCTCATTGCCAAGCAAAACCTGAAAGGCGTGGAACTTAACATCCATGTACAAGATAGCCAAATTATTCGCAGTGGTTTTGAAGGCAACAACGAATACTTCACCCAAATGCAAGCTCAGCTCCAAGCGAAACCAGAAGCTGTGGCTGCGTGTAAACTGCTTAACGTGTCAACTCGATACTGTTTGAAAGGCGGCGTGTCTGAAGGTACGCAAAAAAATGACAAACAGTGGGCAAATGTGACCGTAAGGTCGGATCAATACAACGATGCCGTAACCATCAACGGTATTAACTACGGCAGTACGCCTGTTGAGATTGTTTTGCCCAATGGCCGCCACCAAGTTACCGTCTCTAAAGATGGCTACGAAACCTACAACCGGGTATTAACAATTAACGGCAATGATACGGTTTGGATAAAGCTAAGACCGAATAAAGAGGGTTAATTACCTCAAAAAAACTCTGTTTTTCTGTCGTAATTCACAAAGATGCAGTTAAAACGCCATTTTGTCATTAAGTTATTGAAAGATGACTTCAGACAAAATGGTGTTTTCGTTTAGAATAGACACAATGAACTAATAACTTAACTGAAGTAGATAATAATGCGACAAGGTTTACCCGCTCTCTTATTAGCACTTTCGCCTTGCTTAGTGGCAACATCGACGATGGCAGAAGGAACGCCTTCCTCAGTAATTGCCATTGATGATGCGTTGTTTACTAAACAGTCCGAATTACAGGCAGCCCAGAAGGCCACCCATGAACAACAAGTGGTTGTGAACAACCACGACAGTGAGTTAGACAGGCTAACAAAGCAAGCCCAGCTCTTTGATAAGGCACTTGCAAAAGCAAAAACTGACTTAGAACGCGATTACATGAAAATGATTGATGATCCTGAACTGGACATCATGCCTTCACAAAATGCCTACCAAGCAGCTTGGGCTAATGTAAAGCAGAATCAAAAAAACCGTTTAGAAGCTGAACAAAAACGCCAAGAGTCAGAAGCACTGCTGGCACAAAAAAGGGCCGAGCAGAGCACGGTCAGCAAAAATATCAATGAGCTAGAACAGCATAAATTACGCGCGCGAGTTGAGCGCTTAAGAGATGAACTCAAACAGAGTAGCACCGAGAAAGTTAGCTTTACTAACGCTTGTAGTGCCGATATGACATTGGCTCAATGCTCGAAACAGACCACTGACTTAGCGCTCCAGAAAGCGGTAAACCAGTATCAAACCAAGTTAATAGAGGCCACAAGTGAGGCCAAGCTCGTCCAACAACATCTGGCCAATGTCTCTTTTAATATTCATGTACTGCGCCATAAAACCGTAGATTCAGGTTTCTACAATGGCAATAAGTACAAAGCCGTACTAGATGTTCAGCTTGATGCAAGACCGGATGAAAACACACCATGTCGGTTGCTGAATGTCGAATCACAATACTGTTTCGCCCCAGGCGAATACTCAGCCAATACAGAAAAACAGAAAGAAATTGCTTGGGTTACCCTATCGATTCGCTCGAACCAATACAGTGATAAAGTCTCTATCGACAATGTAAACTATGGTAGTACTCCCGTCGAAGTGATGCTTCCAGTGGGACCGCACATGATTACGATTGAGAAAGAAGGGTATTACTCATTTAATCAAGAGCTGAAAATCACCTCAGATCATACATTAAGAGCGAACCTACGAGAAAAAGACAACCTACTTAAACCTGGACATAAATTTGCTGATTCCCTCAAAGGGGATATTAAAGCTCCTGAGTTAGTCACTTTGATCTCAGGCGAATATTTGATTGGCGAGCACGCATCGAAACAAGTTTTCCTTGATCATGCTTTCGCAATTGGTTCAACCCCCGTAACTGTGGGTCAATTTGAAACCTTTGTGAATCAAACCACCTACCAAACTGATGCTGAGCTACAAAAACTGTGCACAGCAGTCGCCGAATCTGAAATTACTCCGATTGCAGGTAGCTATTGGCGCGACCCTGGTTTTAAGCAGTTGAGCAACTCGCCAGTGGTGTGTATTAGCCAAAATGATGCGAAGGCCTATACTCGCTGGCTAAGTAAGGAAACTGGCTATAAATACCGTTTGCCGACTGAAGAAGAGTGGGAAATTGCCGCTCGCGCTGGTACACAAACAGACTATTGGTGGGGAGATGATTTCGGAACTGGGAAAGCGAATACTGGCTGGAGTGGTACACCTTGGTCAAATAAAAGCACCTCTCCTGTGAAGTCTTTCGCTCCCAATGGCCTAGGCCTTTATGATGTTGTCGGTAACGTGTGGGAATGGACAAATGACTCAAGAGGTCAAGCAAAAGGTGGAGCATGGAGCTTCTCCCCTGCAACGGCGGCGGCTTATGGTAATTTGTTTATTGCTCCTGCTACTTCGGCAAATTATGTTGGCTTCAGGGTCATTAGGGAACTTTAGGTAAGCTGAACTAGCTCAGCCATTTATATAACAAAGGGGGGAATTCCCCCCTTTGTTATTGCACTCTCGTCGTCTAAAGTGGTGTTGAATATCAAACACGTTTGATATTTGATATCCATGTGGTATCCCTATGAATTTGCAACACCCTCGCAGCATTCATAGAACCTCTTCTACACGTCGACAAGAAGCAATTCTTGTATTTATGCCAGCCCTTCTTCAGGCTGGCTTTTTTTATGTTCCCATACCGCTATGGATTACAACCCGCCATGCCATTGGTATTATATCAATGTCATTGTTAGGAGAACCCGCTATGGTCAATTTCCTCAGCGCAGAACAAATTTCATTGTTTCAACAGCTTCCGGGATATTGGGGTTGCAAAGATCTTAATTCGGTTTTTGTTTACGCAAACAATGCTTATGGCAAATTAATTGGTGTTAGTGATGCAAAACAGTGCATTGGATTAACTGACTTTGAAATGCCAAGCCCGACAACCGCTTGCGCCGCAGAATTCCAGCAGCAAGATCGCTGTGTAATCTCCACAAAAAAACCGTTAAAAGTGCTGGATATCCACCCCTATGCTGACGGTTCTTGGCGCGCTCATATTTTCACCAAAACCCCATGGTTCAACGCACAAGGTGAGGTTCAAGGTACAATTTTTTTCGGGCAAGAGCTAACTGATACCGCGATTTTGGAAGTAGGCCATTGGATATGTCGGGCAACAGGTTTAACGACCACACAGCATTCCACAGGTGTTCTAGAGCCCATTTCCGGGCCCCTAACCACAAGAGAATCTGAGGTTCTTTTTCTTCTGCTTTATGGAAAAAAGCCCAAACACATTGCTCGGGTAATGAAGATTTCGATAAAAACAGTGGAAGGCTATGAAGCAAAATTGCGACATAAATTTGCAGCCCACAGTAAAGAGCAACTTATCGATATGGCTCTAGACCAAGGTTATGGCTCAAACATCCCCAAGACCTTGCTCAAAACGCAATTATCCGTGGTACTCAATAGTGAATGCCCCATATAAATGAGGCATTCATTGCGACTGACTTTTAACAAGTAGGCCTTATGGTGCTAAACGTTCAGCGTCCCATTGTTGATCATGTTGCGTAAACAAGAAGCGATCATGCAAACGATGCTCACCACCTTGCCAAAATTCTATCGATTCAACTTTAACGCGATATCCTCCCCAAAAACTCGGAACTGGGATCTCACCTTGTTCAAATTTCTTTTTTAACTCCAAGTATTTACCTTCCAAAATACCACGAGCTGAGATACGGCTGCTCTGGCGGCTCGCTATCGCGGCAATTTGGCTATCTTTAGGACGAGAAGTAAAATATTTCATGTTTTCAAAAGCCGACAATTTTTCAGCCGTTCCTGTGATGTGCACTTGTCTCTCTAATGGGTGCCAAGGAAAGTGCAAGCTGACTTTATTGTTGTGTTCAATATGCTGTGCTTTGCGACTGCCTAAATTGGTGTAGAAAACAAAACTGTCTTTTTCGACATTTTTTAATAGCACTATACGTTGGAAAGGTTGTCCATTTTCATCAACCGTTGCCACTGTCATCGCTGTGGGATCGGTAAGACCGGCATCAATGGCCTGTTGCAGCCAAAGGTTAAACTGCTCAATGGGATTTGAAAGCAAATCTTTGCGTCTTAAACCGCCTTTTATGTATTCGCGGCGGATGTCTGAAAGTTCCATCTCTGCTCCTTATGAAATTTTTGACGATTGTGCGCCTATCATCGTCATAACTCAAGAGTGCTAAGGTTCAACAAAATCAGTAATTCACAGCTAAACTCTGTAGAACGTACGCAATAGGAAGTACAATCAATTCAAATGGTGAATAGTAATCTCATGATGAGTGGCAAATCCTTAACATTTTGCTAGACAAGTAATAAAATCAAGCAACTATACCCAAACAACTTACAGTTGTAGCCTCCCTCTACAGCTTTAAGTAGAAAAGGGAAATACACTACGATTAGGCGCAAAGGATAAGCGATGAGCAACAAGAGTTATAACAAACTCTCTTCGACAGAATTGGAGTACGTAGACGACAAAACGGCGGCTCTGCTACTGAACGCGCCCAACAGTGCACGCGTGATGCTCTGGGTTATGGTCTGTTTTTTTCTCTTAGCCATCGTCTGGGCCTCATGGGCACAGGTCGACAAAGTGACAGTTGGACAAGGCAAAGTCGTTCCGTCATCGCAAGTTCAAGTGGTTCAAAACTTGGAAGGAGGCTTAGTCAAACAGATATTGGTTCGCGAAGGTGAACGAGTGCAAAAAGGCCAACAACTGTTATTAATTGATGACACACGTTTCCGCTCAGACTACCGCGAACGTGAACAACAAGTCGCTAACCTTACCGCCAGTGTTCTACAGCTATCCGCTTCCATTACTAGCGTGATGATTAACGAAGAAATTGATGATGACAACTGGCAAAATAGCGTCAAAATTGACTATAACAAACTCGCCTTTCCACCGCTGTTAACAGACAACCAACCCGATTTAGTTAATAGACAAAGGGACGCCTACCGGCAAGATCTTAATAACTTACGCAACCAACTTTCTCTTTTAGATCAACAAGTCAAACAGAAACTACAAGAGTTGGTTGAAATACAAGCGCGCGTGAAAAATTTGCGCCAAAGTTATGATTTTGCGAATAAAGAGCTTGAGATCACTAGACCTTTAGCAGACGAAGGTGTCGTGCCACGAATTGAGCTGCTGAAACTACAGCGCCAAGTAAACGATACTCGCCGTGAAATGACCACCAGCGAGCTTAACATCCCAGTATTAAAATCAGCGATTCGCGAAGCGGTGCTCAACCGTATTGATGCGGCTCAAAAGTTTCGCTCACAGCAGCAAGACAAACTGAACGAAGCCCAAGATAGACTTTCAGCAATCACAGAATCAGCCGTTGGGCTTGAAGATAAGGTAAATCGCACTGTTGTGCTATCGCCTGTGACAGGAACAATTAAGACGCTTTACGTCAACACTGTTGGCGGTGTTATCCAGCCCGGTATGGATATTGTTGAAGTAGTCCCAACAGAGGATACCTTGCTTGTTGAAGCGCAAATTGCCCCACAAGACATCGCCTTCTTAAGACCAGAGTTGCCCGCCATCGTAAAATTCAGCGCCTATGATTTCACCAAATATGGCGGCTTGGAAGGGACACTTGAGCATATCAGTGCCGACACCACTCAAGATGAAGAAGGCAAAAGCTATTATTTAGTCCGAGTAAGGACCAATCAAACCAGCTTAGGGCATGATGCTAACCTGCCTATCATCTCAGGAATGACGGCCTCTGTTGATATTATTACGGGTAAACGAACCGTGATGGATTATCTACTAAAGCCCATACTCAGTGCACAAAAAAATGCGCTAAGGGAGTAAGGTTCACTTATGCTTTTTAATATATTCATGATTGACGGTTTTTGATGAAGTTTTGGCTGCCACTGGTTTTATTGCTATTTATGCCCTCATCCCCCCAAGCGCTCAACACCAAAGAGCAGCAGTGGGTCGATGCGGTCGCGCTTACCTATGGCACAAGAGCAGGGAAACGCGTCGAAACATGGCGCAAAGAAATTGCCAAACACCAAAATGCTCCCGAACGTGACAAATTGACCGAAATAAATCGATTTTTCAATCAGCTGTACTTTGTTAATGATATCGATTTATGGGGGAAAAATGACTACTGGGCGACACCACTTGAGTTTCTAGGAAGCAACGCAGGGGATTGCGAAGATTTCACAATTGCGAAGTACTTCTCCCTGCTTGAACTGGGTATCGATGATAAAAAGTTGCGCCTCGTGTATGTTAAAGCCATTGAATTAAATCAGTTTCATATGATTCTTGCGTACTATTCAACACCCAATGCCGAGCCCTTAATTTTAGACAATATAAACCCTGAGATTAAGCCAGCATCAACACGCCGTGATCTGTTACCGATCTACAGCTTTAACGGTAAAAATTTATGGCTAATGAAATCCAAAAATGGCCAGCTTGCAGGAGACTCTTCACGATTAAGTCTTTGGAATGACTTACGTGAACGGGAACGCTCGCTAAAATTGAATAAACCAATTGTAAGTTACGATGAGTAAGTAATATGACGCTATATAAACAACTTGTCGCGGGAATGATTGCCGTCTTCATTATGCTGATGACTTCAGTCTTTATTATTGAATTCAATACGACCCGCAACAACTTAGAGCAGCAGCAGCGCTCTGAAGTCAACAACACCATCAACACCGTCGGTTTGGCGCTGGCACCTTATTTGGAGAAGAAAGATAAGATTGCGGTTGAGTCGGTTATCAATGCCTTGTTTGATGGCAGCTCTTACTCAGTCGTACGATTGATTTTTCTAGACGATGACGAAGAGATTCTGCGATCTTACCCTGTAAAACCTAATAACGTTCCGCAATGGTTTACCAATTTACACCTGTTTGCACCGATCCATGATCAACGCGTGGTAACCAGTGGTTGGATGCAGCTTGCTGAAGTCGAAATTGTCAGCCACCCTGGCGAGGCCTATGCGCAATTATGGAAGGCGCTGATTCGGCTACTTATCGCGTTTAGCGCTATTTTTGTGATTGGCCTTGCCGCCATCGCTTTCATTCTGAAGCGCGCTTTACGCCCGCTGCAGATGATTGTCGAAAAAATGGAGCAAGTCGCACGCAACCATTTTGGTGAACCGCTACCGCGGCCAGCGACCAAAGATCTGATTTATGTAGTTGATGGTATCAATAGCATGTCAGCGCAGGTTGAAAAAGCGTTCAAAGCTCAGGCGCAAGAAGCGCAGCAACTGCGTGAGCGTGCTTATATTGACCCAGTTTCTCAACTTGGCAACCGCGCCTATTACATGAGTCAACTCAGTAGTTGGCTATCAGAAAGTGCCATAGGTGGCGCTGCTATTTTGCAAGCAGAGTTTATCAAAGAGCTTTACGAAGAAAAGGGTTATGAAGCAGGCGATGGTATGGTGCGCCATTTGGCTGAGCATCTAAAAGTGTCGATTACTTCACCTGATGTGACTCTGGCACGTATTTCTACCGAAGAGTTTGGCTTTATTTTACCCAACATGGAAGAGAGTGAACTCAAAATCATCGCCGATAGTATTATGAATTTTGTGCAAGACACTCTAGCCGACCCGACTGGTATGGCATCAGCCAAAGTCTCTTTAGGCGTTGTTCATAATAAAGAACCAAAATCTTCAACGCAGTTACTTTCCTTGCTCGACAACGCGCTAGCCATTGCAACTGCAAATCCAGAGCTGATTTACGGCTTTGTCAGCAGTGAAACCAAACAAACTGTGATGGGTAAACAGCAATGGAAAGCATTGGTTGAAGAAGCTATCCATAACGATTGGTTCAGTTTCCGTTTGCAGTCAGCCAATAATAGCTGGGGACAAACTTTCCACCGCGAAGTTTTTTCAGCGATTGAGCACGATGGCAAACGCTACAGCGCTAACCAATACTTATTTGCACTCGACCAACTCAATGCCAGCCATATTTTTGATGAATATGTTATTGAAACGATGATTCGCAAGCTCGAAACGGGAGAGATAGCCGAACCATTAGCCATTAATATCGCTCAAAGCAGTCTTTCTCAACCCAGTTTTATTCGTTGGGTCACTCAGACTCTGGCGAAGCATCGCTCTATCTGTGAGAACCTACACTTTGAAATACCGGAAAACGCATTCCTCAACGCCCCTCACCATACGGCGCTATTTTGTAATGCCATAAGAGCAGCCGGCGCAGACTTTGGTGTCGATAACTATGGCCGGAATTTCCAATCATTAGACTACATCAACGAGTACCGTCCAAAATACGTGAAACTCGATTATCTATTTACTCACCATCTCGACGATGAAAAGCAAAAATTCACCTTAACGTCGATTTCTCGCACAGCACACAATTTAGGAATCACCACAATTGCGTCAAGGGTAGAAACGCAAACTCAACTTGATTTCCTTTCCGAGCATTTTATAGAAGTCTTCCAAGGCTTTATTGTGGATAAATAAAAAAGGTCAGATGTAATGCAAGACACGCTACTCAATTCGCTTATCTATGTGAGTCGTTATTATGGATTGGCGAATTCCCCAGAAGCACTGATCAACGGCCTACCTTTATCAGATGGGAAACTGACGCCTTTTCTCTTTCCTCGAGCAGCCGAAAGAGCGGGGTTAATCGCCAAGGAAAATCGCTCAGCATTGGATCAAATCCCAAAATTGGTTTTCCCCGTTATCTTAATTTTAAAAGGCGGTGAAGCCTGTGTGCTCAGCAGCATCAACGAAGCGAATCAAGAAGCTGAGGTCGTCACTGCGGAGTCTGGTCTAATCCCCGTAGCTATTCCCTTAGAGGAACTGACTGAACGCTATATTGGCCGCTACTTCATGGTGAAAAAACAGTTTCGCTATGACGAGCGCTCACCAGAAATATTAAAGACCCGTGATGGCCACTGGTTTTGGGGTACGTTATGGCAGTCAAAGCACATTTATCGTGATGTGTTGATCGCTTCCATTTTAATCAATTTGTTTGCCATTGCGGCACCAATGTTCAGCCGTTTAGTGTATGACAAAGTCGTGCCTAACCTTGCGTTTGAAACCTTGTGGGTATTAGCGAGCGGGATTTTTGTGATCTTCTTATTCGATCTGCTCCTCAAACTACTTCGCAGTTATTTTATTGATGTGGCGGGCAAAAAATCTGACATTCTGATCTCTTCCAAGCTCTTTAGTAAAGTGATGGGGATCAGAATGGAGTCTCGTCCTCCCTCTGTCGGTGCGTTTGCGCGACATTTACAAGAGTTCGAATCCATACGCGAATTCTTTACCTCAGCAACCATCTCATCATTGATTGACCTGCCATTTGCACTGCTCTTTTTAGTGCTGATCTGGCTAATGGCGGGCAGCTTAGTGCTGGTACCTATCGCTGGTGTACTGATCATTGCTATCTATTCTCTGCTCATCCAAGCACCTCTACGACGGGCGATTGAAGAGGGCTCTCGACTGGCATCACAAAAATACGCCAACCTGATTGAAAGTTTAGCTGGACTTGAAACGGTGAAACTCTTTGGCGCTCAAAGTCAGTTTCAATATCGCTGGGAAGAAGCGGTCGCGCACATGGCGAACTGGAACATTAAAAGCCGTCGAATTACTGATGGTATTCAAAATACTGCCGGGTTTGTTCAGCAAGCCGCGAATGTTGGTATGATCATCTTAGGCGTCTATCTGATATCCAACGGCGATTTAACCATGGGTGGGCTCATCGCCGCAACCATGCTCAGCGGCCGTGCGATTGGCCCAATGGTGCAACTATCATTACTTTCAACACGCTACAACCAAGCCAAATCGTCCTTAAAAATCATTGAGCAAGTGATGCAAATGCCCGATGAGCAAGAAGAAGGTAAACGCTATATTCATCGTCCGATTGTGCAAGGTAAAATTGAGCTAGACAAAATCACTTTTCACTACCCTAATGCGCCTGTTGCATCAATACGTGACTTAAGTATAACGATTCATCCGGGTGAAAAAGTAGCGATCATAGGCCGCATCGGCTCAGGGAAGACCACCTTAGAGCGCCTTATTATGGGGTTATATCAACCGACCGAGGGGAATGTTCGTATTGATGACACCGATATCGCGCAACTGCATCACATTGATGTGAGACGTAATATTGGTTGTGTACCTCAAGACAGCAACCTATTTTACGGTTCAATTCGCGATAACATTACGCTCGGGCGTCCATTAGTTGATGATAGAGATGTGATGGATGCCGCCAACCGAGCGGGAGTTACCGCGTTCACACAGCAAGACCCTGCTGGGTTAGAACGACAAGTGGGTGAAGGCGGCTTGTTGTTGTCTGGTGGTCAGAGGCAAGCGGTAGCCATTGCTCGTGCACTGCTCGGACGCCCACCCGTTTTGCTACTTGATGAGCCCACCAGCGCCATGGACAATCGCTCTGAAATGCACATCAAACATCAACTGTCTCAATTGACACCAAGTGAGACGTTAATATTAATTACTCATAAAACGTCAATGCTCGATGTGGTTGATCGCGTCATTGTGATGGAGAAAGGCTGTGTCATTGCCGATGGTCCTAAATCGATGGTGTTAAACGATCTCAAACAGGGCAAAGTGAGATCAGTGCAATAGCTACCTTACTAGAAATAGCATAATCAGCAAAAAACGAGGCAAAATACCTCGTTTTTTGCTTAGCACTCTGAGATAAGAATGTTAGATCCCTCCGACATCTTCATCTTCAAGCATCGAAGCACATTTAATCTCATACTGGTTAAATGAGAAGATACTAGCGCCATGAGCCCGCTTGGTGATGATCCGCTCATCATCAAATTGCACCGAAACATGGGTATAAACTTTATTTTTGACTTCGATCGTATTCATTTCGAGCAATTGCTCAAACTCCTCTCCCAGCATATCCAACGCCAATTTTGCTTTTTCTAAACGATCATTAGTCTGTTTCTTAAATTCATCAATTTTTAGCAGTTCCTCTTCCGAGCGTTCCGCTTTAGGCTTTTTCTTAAATTCAATCTCACGGCGAATCACTTCCATCGTCGCTTCTTGCGCTTGTTTATAATGCTCTTTGTGTTTCGCGACCCGTTCTTTATACACAGCATAACGAGCAAAAGCCTGCACAGCCGTGGCGGTATCGCCTTCAACGCCTAGATTGAAGCAAACGATCTTACCACCAACTTTCGCGTGACCACCGCTGAGTGTGCCTTGCTTCTCTTTACTATCTAATACTTTTAGATCATTGCCACAGCGTAATTCATTGCTCATGCTGTGAACCGCTAAATTGATGTCATCTGCCGCTTGCAGTTCGCTAAATTGAGCATAGTTAGCCGTGATAGAGCCTCCTGATTTGATAATGCATGTTCTTGCTTCATCATCAAACACCGTATGGCCAATAATGCCTTTACCAACATCAATATTACCTTGGGCTTGAACATCAGCAGACTCAACAAACCCACCGATGGTGATTGAGCCCGTCGCTCTCACGATCATCCCAGGCTCGACATCGCCCGTGATGACAACACATCCTTTAAATTTCACGTGGCCAGTTGCTACACTGACGTTGTTTAAACATAAAGCGTTATCGACATCAACCGTTTTACTTTTCAGGATAGGCAGGCCCGCTTGACTGGCCAGTAGCACATTCGGATCATTGGGTGAGATGTAAGACCCCTTTCCTGCAACTAAGGCCGAGTCTTTACCTGGTTTAGGATCCAGCACTTTTCCCTGCACGGTATAGCCTGGCGTTCCTTTGGTTGCAGGAATTCGACGCATCACTTCATCATCTTGACCAACAGTGATGGTTTCACCTAAGTTGCGCATATCAATTTTGTTCTGTCCTTGCTTTTTGGTCGGAGCTAACACGCGCTTACTGACATCCTCAACCAAAGGAACAAATTGTGCGTCTTTACCTTGAATGGGTTCGCGCCCCTGCGCAACAGGTTGAGTGTATACTTCCCCTGGCTTCAAGGTATTACTTACCATTAACACTTTCTTTAAAGCCAGTTTGTTGATGCCTTTTGTCACGTGGGAATGAGCCAATGCATACACCAACTCACTACCGCGCAATGCTCTGCCACCATATGCACCCGTCACGACCATGCTGGCTAACATATCTCGATCACTAAATTCAATCTCAACCGAAGCGTTCTTTTTCTCTGCAATGGTGATTCCAGAGAATGCTTCACCCTTACCCTCTTTTGCACAGTTGATAAAGCGGGTAACTTCAGTTTCATTTAAGAAAAATGTCGATGCAGATAACTCAAACAATGCTTCTTTCAAGCCTGCTTGGTCAAAATTTTTGTCGATGGACTCCGTCCCAGGCAACTGGGCAATGACTTGTTTTTTGTCCTCTGAAAGCGAAATTAAGCGTTTCCACATACTACTTAACCCATATGGTTAGATTCCGTTCGTATGGCAGTGTATACAATTTACAGTATGGACTAAATCTTTAGGCAACCAAATTAAGGGCTACATCACTTAGTCACGATGAAACGAACCACATAACCTAAAAATAAACGAAAGAATGAGTTACGCAGAATTTTACAGTGTAAATAATCTGTTCAGTATTAAGACAATATCGGAAAATCATGTTTACTGTTAAAGGCGTAAGTCACCTTAACAGTGCAACCATCTTTTGAATATTCCAATGACTCACACAATTTAGAGACCAAAATAATCCCTCGACCGTGTGTACAGTTGCCGTCTGCAACCGTATGTTGGTAATCAAAGCCTTCGCCATTATGCTCAAGTGAAAAGCTCAATTGTCCCACCGTTGGGTCATAATCAATGTCTAGTTTAATCCATAACGATTCATCTAACTCATCCATACACTCTTCACGTCGTTGGTAAAAAGTGAGAAATCCATCTGGGTCATCTTTTAGTGAAGAATTAAGTTTTAATAACCCATGCTCAATGGCATTGGCAAACAGTTCTGACAATACAGAGCAAACGAGGTCAAGATGCTCGCCACCACTGATAAAACCGCGAACAATGTTACGCATCTCGACCATAATTGAAATCTTTTTAAGAATTGAAGCAGGAAAAAAGAGATGGCTTTGCATTGGTATATGGCTAAGAAACTGTTTTTTTTGCGACGCTAATACTTCATTATTATTGGTAATTGGAAATGTCATTGAAAGAATTGAGAGATCATCACCATGGCCACGATTGGAAAACTGGCATACTTCATCGTACAAATCTGAAATCTGAGTCTTACCGTTCCGTTGCAAAACTTGTTCGAGTCGCAACTGGCCAAATTGTTCCCCGTTTTCATTCATCGCTTCGGTAATACCGTCGGTATAACAGAGGATAGTTTGGTTAGGTTTTAATTTGAGATGAACTAAATTTACTTCAAATTCATCAGCATCCAGAACTCCCAACGGCATATGTGTGGAAACGAGACGACGAACGATGTTGCTCTCTTCATCCAGTAAATAACCATCAGGCAAACCACCTCCCCACCACGAAACCTCGAAGCCGTTGGCTCGTATCTCAAATACACTGGCGGCAAGCATCATGCCAACAGGCAAAAACTTTACTAGCGCACTATTAAGTTCTGCGACCATTTCGCCAAGCGACATCCCTTTTTCAGCCATTGAAAAAAAAGTACGCGTAGCAGGGATCGTTGAAATCGCGGCAGGTAATCCATGCCCAGTGGCATCGGCGATCATGATGTAGACGCCACCATAGGGCCGGTTCGCCACAATGATGAGATCACCATTAAAAATGGTCGAAGGTGTTGAGATATAACTGATGCCATAGATATTGCTGACTTTTGCACTCATCTCCTCCATTAAGTTGGTGAAAATGGATTCGGCGATGGCGTAGTCATATTGTACTTGTTCGTTGAAATAATTGAGTTTATCTCGCTGTTGAGTAACTTCATTATGCATTTTCACAATACGGTAATGAGCCTGCACTTTAGCGAGCAGTACGCTTCGCTCTACTGGTTTAAGAATAAAATCATCGCCCAGCGATAAGCAACGTTCAAACGAATCATGATCATCAAGCACGGTCAAAAATATAATGGGGATATGGTGATTTGGAAAAGAGTCGCGGATCTCTTTTGCGGTGGTGAAACCATCTTTAACTGGCATCATCACATCCAACAAAATAACGTCGGGTAAGACGTCCATGACGAGCATCGCCTCAACAGCATCAGCACCATTTTCGAAGGTATCTATGTGCTCAACAATAGGCAATAAGATAAACCGACAGAGCTCTCTATTTGATTTATGGTCATCAACAATCGTTACGCGCATCGGCTCACTCCTTAAGCATTATTCGATACTAAATTTTTTATCAAATCGAGAAATCAGTAAGATTTTCCTTATTTGGGGTAAGGTATTGGTAATTCGGATCATGCCATCACTTTGCTCAAGATATTTCTGCATATTGAGCAGCATGCCAAGACCAGCACTGTCAATATAGTCCACCTTGCGTAAATCAATGGTGAATCTAAAACCTCGATAGGGTGAATAACTATTACGAAATTCTTTGACTAGGTTAAAGCCAAAAGCACCATCAATCGCGATAGTAATGTGTTTAGCATTGCTATCTATTTCAGTTTCTATACTCATCGTACTCCCTCCTAGAAAAGCTCGACTTCGCCTTCGTCCATATTAGTTTGGATTGCGGCGGGACCACTTCGATTGTGCAGGCGCTCTGTCAATTGGTGAAGTTGTTCTGCCCATGCTGCTTTAGTCATGCTTTGTGTTAGTAAAGCGTTCAATAGCTCATTTGCTTCTTGCAAATAATCAATAGACGCATGCGCATAATCACTTTGTTGAACCACAATGTCAGCAAATTGAAGGGCACGGACGCCATTACTCACTTGCTGGGTTAATTCTTGTCCTAATTCTTGAATTTTTTGCACTTCTTGCTCTATTTCTATATTCACTTGTTGGACACCACGCAGCATGTGGTCCACTTTCTCTTTCGACTCAATCACGTGAGTCATATCTATCGATGCCATTTCGCCAACGGTTTTGTTTGCTCTTTGTACTGTTTGTTGAGCAACATTAATTTCTGATTCAATTTGAGTATTCAGCGTTCTTGCTTTAACCGACAAGTCGCGCACCTCTTGAGCCACGACCGCGAAGCCTCGCCCTGCCTCGCCCGCTCGCGCCGCTTCAATCGCCGCATTCAGCGCCAATAAGTTGGTCTGTTCCGATAGGCTTCTCACTTGATTTAACAGTTTAAAGACCATATCCAATTTTTCTGACATGTCGTGAATGCTGTGTACCGCTGAAATACTTTTCTCCGAAATATCAATCAGAATTTGTACAAAGCCATCAATAATCGCCTCAGTCTTTGGTAGTACGGTGGTGAGATCATATTCGCTGCCTTGGTTTGCCAATAAGTTATTGACCAAGGTACTTGAAACGTGACTCTGTTTTTGGCTGATATCTTGCAAGCCAAAAAATGCGTTATTTAATGTCTCTACTGAACCTTCAATCACGGTGTGCTGCATGGTTAAAGGGCTACTCACTTTAGGTAGCGTCTCTTTGAACAGTTTTTCAATACTCTGTAGATGTTGCTGCGTTTCAAGAGTGGACTCTTCTTCAACCTTATTTTGGTTGGCTTTAGCTTTGTTTTGTTCACTAAAATTCATAGACAATACTAGCCAAGGTATTGCTGCCGCAAAAATCATTAGCCCCATGCTCCATAAATTAGGGGAGTGAAGCATGACGGCAAAAAGGGCCATTAGCTGCAAAACTAAAGCTAAAATATATTTTGCTTTTGGTGTCACTGTTTTATTTATCATCACCCATTCCTTGCTTATCTATGTTGAGCTTATTTAATGAGACAACACTAGCGATAGAGTTCATCACAAATCCATTGTGGTATGGCATTTAACGCTTTGATATTCTGTGTTGCGCCAATCTCTACTGCCGCTTTGGGCATTCCCCACACCACTGATGTTTTTTCGTCTTGAGCTAAAGTCAATGCGCCACACAACTTCATTTTGAGCATGCCTTGCGCTCCATCTTTACCCATCCCGGTTAAGAGGATACCGATGGCTTTGTCTCCCACATTTTCAGCAACCGTATCAAACATCACATCTACTGAGGGTTTATGACGATTGACCGCAGGTCTATCGTCAACTTGACAGTAAAGGTGAGTGCCTTTTTTTATCACCATCAGATGCTTATCTCCGGGAGCAACATAAGCGCATCCATTCACTAAAGGCGCTTGATTAGCGGACAACTCTCTCACCTCTACGGCGCTACAAAGATTCAAACGCTCTGCAAAGGGGCGAGTAAACATCGCACTGATATGTTGAGTGATCACGATCGGTGGCAACCCTGCTGGTAAAACAGAGAATATGCTTTTTAATGCTTCTGTTCCGCCCGTTGAGGCTCCAATCGCGATCAACTGATAACGCGCCTCTTGGTGGCTAGCCGCTATCAGTTCGACCTGATTAACCGCCGAAGAATGATGCGATTGAACGACATTTGCCCCTGCCGCCATTTTTATTTTGTCGTTCACCAGCTCCCTATAACTTGCCATTTCAGCCGTGTTTTCGACCGACGGTTTAGGGAAGTAATCCACTGCACCAAGCTCTAATGCTTCTAACGTGGCTTGAGCGCCATGCTGGGTCAAGGTTGAAATCATCACTACCGGCATAGGGCGTAACCGCATAATATTTTTTAAAAATTGCACGCCATTCATTTTTGGCATTTCAATATCTAGCGTTAGCACATCAGGGTTGTGCTGCTTGATAAGCTCTCGGGCTTGGTAAGGATCTTGTGCCATTGCGACGACGTCTAACATAGGGTCAGCATTAATCAGCTCGCAGAGCAGTGCTCTAAAAACGGGAGAATCATCGACAATCAGCACTTTGATTTTTTTCATTTAAATAGCTCCACATCATCACTCTCTTTATGCGCTTTACGATCCAACTGTGTGGCATAAACCTTTTCTTGAAAACTTAACCGGCTCACTTCGGTCAATGGAATTCTTTTTAGCCACACTTTACCTGTCATGGGTTCGAAAATGACTTTTCTCGGTTCGTCCCCCCCTAAGTCACTGGCTTCGACAATAAGCCTTTCTTGCTCAACATAGTTTTTGATGAAATCTATGTTTTTCTGGCCAATCATGGCTTTAAAACCCAGCATTTGTGCTCCACCAAAGAGTTTTACTCGTAAGCGCTGACGCTCAGCCCCCATTTTGATCAACTGATTAATCAGTAGCTCCATCGCATAGCAACCATAACGAGAGGCGGTTGAAGCAATATCATCAGGATGCCAGTGATCAATTTGTGAATGCTGATCAAAAGGCAATAAAAAATGGTTCATCCCCCCAACTTTGGCCGCTTGGTCCCACATACAGGCGGTAACGCAAGAACCTAAACCGGTACAAATGACCTCTTGTCGCATCGTACAGTACAACCCACCGGGCAAAACCTTTACCCAATCCACTTTTTGTTGGGGATGATAAAATCGGCTGAAATTCCGATTGTCGGTTGCCAAATGCATCGCCAACGAGGTCATTAATTGTTCCTCATTTTTTCACGTAAATGGTGTGGCCGAGATGATGAAAAACATCAGAACAGCGCCCCACATTTTCTGAATGACCCAAAAATAAAATCCCATTCGGTTTCAACCATTCATAGAACCTTTCGATCAAAGCCTCCTGCGTGGGTTTATCAAAGTAGATCATCACGTTTCGGCACGAAATGAGGTCTAAATTCTTAGGTAGCGTCCAAGGAGATAATAAATTCAGTTGCTGAAAATGGACAAAACGTTGCAATTGACTGGCGATTTTAATTTTTCCCTGTTTGATTCCGCGCCCTTTTACAAAGCACTTTTTAAGATAGTGCTGTGGAATAGTAACCACAGCCTCATCGGTATAAATGCCCGCTTGCGCATGTGCCAAAACCTGTGTGTCTAAATCTGTTGCGTAGATATCAACATTGTCTGCGAAATCAAATAAACCGCTGCTGTATAACGACGCAATAAAACTGTATGGCTCTTCACCACTAGAGCAGCCAGCAGACCAAATTTTAGGATGACGCACGCCCTGTGATCGCCACTCATCGAGCAGTACTTTTTCCAAAAACTCAAAGTGGTGATACTCGCGAAAAAACTGGGTTTTGTTAGTCGTTAACGCATTGATGAAGTGGATCCGCTCTTGCTCATTATGCTCAATAAGCTCCTTGTAATCACAGAAACGCTGAATCCCCCGTCGACGCATCTGACGGCTCAAACGGCCGTAAACCATCGCTCGCTTCGCATCCGACAAGTAAATACCAGCCGTTTTGTGCATAAACCACTGGATGAATTTGAAATCCTTTGCGGTGAGTTCAAATTCTTGGTCATTGTTCATCATGATTGGATGGCTATCTGTTAGAACTCTTCCCATTCATCTCCATCCTCATTGAGGTTGAGCCCAGAATTGGCAACGTTATTGGTGGCTTTGATGCCTGCCACTTTCTTCACCTTGGGTTTGGGTTGATGGGCGGAGATGGGTGTTCTTTTGGGCTCGAACGTTTTGATGTTGTCATCGGTGGTGAAATAGCTCATCAAGCTAATCAGCTCTTTCCCTTCATCTTTCAACGATTGGCTGGCCGCAGAGGTTTGTTCAACAAGAGAGGCATTTTGCTGCGTCATCTCATCCATGGCTGTAATTGCACGATTGATTTCGTCAATGCCCGTCGATTGTTCAATACTGGATGATGCAATTTGGGCGATGAGATCAGATACTTTTGCTACAGCGTCCACAATCTCATTCAATGTTGCTCCTGACTCATCAACTAAACGCGATCCCTCTTCGACTTTCTCAACACTATCTTTAATCAGCCCTTTAATCTCTTTCGCCGCTGCTGCGCTGCGCTGCGCAAGGTTTCGAACCTCTCCAGCAACAACAGCAAATCCACGCCCTTGTTCTCCGGCTCTTGCCGCTTCTACCGCTGCATTCAAAGCCAATAAATTGGTTTGAAAGGCTATCTCGTCTATCACTCCAATAATATCGGCAATCTTCTTACTCGAACGATTAATTTCCGACATGGCCGAGATCGCTTGCCCCACCACTTCACCACCTTTACTGGCTTTTTTGGCAGCATCACTCGCTAGATCGTTCGCACCTTTGGCGTTATCTGCATTTTGGCGCACGGTCGCTGTCATCTCTTCCATACTGGCGGCCGTTTCTTCTAAATTGGATGCTTGAGCTTCCACCCGTTGGCTCAAATCATTATTGCCTTGCGCGATTTCCGTTGACGCCGTAGCCACTCTGGCAGAAGAAATGGTGATTTTTTCAACCATATCGCGTAGGTTAGCAATCGAGGTATTGACCGCATTTTGCAGTTGACCAAACTCACCTTGGCTGCCCTCTTCCATCTTGGTATTCAAATCGCCATCTGCCACTTTGCTCATGACGTCAATACACTGAGCCAGCGGTGAAACTAAGGTATCAAGCAAGTTATTAATCCCCTCGCCCAACTCCCGCATAAATCCGCTATACACCGTGGTATCAATTCGTTCATTCAACTGCCCTGCGATAGCTTTTTGAATGAGGCTCTCTACTTGGTATTGACCATCTTGTTGTTCGGTAATATCAATCCATTGCAATGCGGGGCCAATGTATTCCCCTTTGTGATTGTGCATCGCAATACAAGTTAAATTAAATTGCAGCGCCCCCACTTTGATGTTGGATGAAAATGGCAAACGATCAGGGTTGGCAATAATGCTACGTTGATGGCCCGGGTTTTTATGAAAGATATCGATATTTTGTCCGACCAGATTATTGACGTCAAAGCTTGTTAATACTGTCCTCAACTCACTTTCTCTTGTACGCATCAACTTGGTCAATGAAGGGTTTAAGTATTGAATAATACCCTCTTTATCGGCCATCATTAGGTTGGTTGTCATCCCCTCGACTGCCGAAGCTAAGCGGCCAATTTCTTGCTCTTTTTCAATCTCTTGAGTGACATCACGCCACTCTAATGTGTTCCCGATATAAATACCGTCTTCATCAATAATGGCGCCAACATTAAGCTCGATCTTCACTCCTTTAATAGTAATCATGGTAGTGAAAGGCAAGTTGGCTGGATTCGACAACATTTGGCGTTGATGCTGTGGATTGACGTGAAAACCATCGATGCAGTAGCCAATCAATGACGACTCTTCAGCTTTAAAATCAGGCCAGACACTTTGAAAAAGTACTTCATGCTGCTTGAGTAGAATCAATGACTGCTTATTGAGATAGGTGATTTGAAAATCTCGGTTAATCATCATCAATGCGGTTTTTGCTGCATTAAGAGCAGAAAGAAGCTGCTGATTGGAGAGCCCTTCATTCTCATCGACCAATGGATCTTCTATCTGCTCAACAAATTTTTTTGGTTCTGGTTTGCGGTTCCAAAATGCCATGAGTATTCCCTCACAAAATAGCGTCTTCTACGAATGTCTGATTTAACCCAGGTACATCAAAAAGGGTCTCGATATTAATTAGGATCAAATGACCGTTAGCCACACTAGCAATTCCCTTCATAAATTGTGGTTCAACCGTGGTGGATAAGGCTGGTACAGGTTTTATCTCTTCAGCGGCTAAGTCATACACTTCTGAAACACCGTCGACAATAATGCCGAGCGGATTGCGTTGCGCGTCATTCAAAACGATAACAACAAATTTTTTTGGTTCTGGTTTGCGGTTCCAAAATGCCATGAGTATTCCCTCACAAAATAGCGTCTTCTACGAATGTCTGATTTAACCCAGGTACATCAAAAAGGGTCTCGATATTAATTAGGATCAAATGACCGTTAGCCACACTAGCAATTCCCTTCATAAATTGTGGTTCAACCGTGGTGGATAAGGCTGGTACAGGTTTTATCTCTTCAGCGGCTAAGTCATACACTTCTGAAACACCGTCGACAATAATGCCGAGCGGATTGCGTTGCGCGTCATTCAAAACGATAACAACTGTCGTGGCCCCAATCTGTGCAGGTGGCAGATGAAAACGAATTCGAAGATCAACAATCGGTACGTACTCACCACGAATATTGAGTAAGCCAACTAAGTAATCCGGTGCATTGGGTACAGAGCGCACATCACTCCAGCCGCGAACTTCTCGGACCTCAAGGATTGGCACAGCGTACTCATCGTTATCCAGCACGAAACTAAGAAACTCTTGTTTAGACATCAGGGTTCCTCACTCAGTATTCTGTGCATATCAAGGAGCCCTTGGGTATCGAGCAGTGACATGACCTCTTCGCCAACATTGAGCAAACCGAGCGAATACGCAGCGGCAGGTGTTTCCCCCACGGCAGGAAACAGCACATTATCTCCCTGGCCAATCACATCACTCACTGCATCAACGACTAAGCCCATAATACGAGGCCGCTCTTGTTGCAGGCTACGAAGTACCAACACCACAGTCGTGGGAAAGTAGCCACAGGCCTCCATACCAAATCGAAGGCGCAGATCGATAATAGGCACAATCATGCCGCGTAAATTAATCACACCTTTCACAAAGCTAGGCGCGCGAGGAATAGGCGTAGGTGGCTCCCACACTCGAATCTCTTCAACATCTTGAATTGCTACCCCGTACAACTCATTCGCTAACCGGAAACTCAGAAAATCGGCCTCACAGCTTCTTTCTTCATACACAGCATTCAAAACACTCTGTGTTTGATTCTCTTGTTGATGATTTGGTGAATAATCATATTCCATGGCTCTTCCCTGTCACCTTCACTAAGCGGCAATAATCTTGGGAGATAAACTTGAACGTCGATTCGAGTACGTGGAGATTAACCCTTGAATATCTAAAATGAGCGAAACGGAACCATCTCCCAAAATCGTAGCTCCTGATATGCCTGCCACTTTGCAGTAATTTGACTCCAAGCTCTTTATAACCACTTGCTGCTGGTCTAGCAGCTCGTCAATCAATAAGCCAACGCGACACCCAGCGGCTTCAACAAAGCAGAGTATTCTATCGGGCAAAGCACCACTTGATCCCATTTCCAGTTCATCTTGCAGACGTAAGATAGGAATGTTTTCGTCACGAAGCCGGTACAACTCAACCCCACCGGCGGCATACTTCACATTAGCTAAGTTGATTTGGATAGATTCGATAATGGTGAGCAGTGGGATGATGTAAACTTCCCCGCCTACTTTGATCAATTGCCCATCGAGGATGGCTAAAGTGAGTGGTAAACAGATAGTGAAATGGCTGCCTTTACCTAATGTGGATTCGACATCAATATGCCCACCCAACTCTTCGATATTACGTTTTACAACATCCATACCGACGCCACGACCTGAAATATCAGACACTTGTTCTGCTGTTGAAAACCCTGCGGCAAAAATAAGGTTAAGGATCTGTTTGTCGGTGATCTCTTCACGCCGTGTATCTTTAGGTAATACACCTTTTTCTAGCGCCTTTTGAAATATTCTTTCACAGTTTATCCCCGCGCCATCATCTTTCACTTCGATCACTATTGAGCCACCTTGATGATAAGCATGTAGTTCAATGGTGCCGATTTCTGGTTTGCCTTGTTCAAGGCGAATGTGTGGCTGCTCAATTCCGTGGTCAATACCATTTCTGACTAAATGAACCAATGGATCAACAATACGTTCAAGGACGGTTTTATCGAGCTCGGTGTGCTCGCCAATGATGTTCAGTTCTACTTTTTTTTCAAGTCGGCCACACAAGTCTCGCACAAGGCGAGGAAAGCGGCTAAAAGCAAAGCTCATCGGCAGCATGCGAATATTGAGCACATTTTCTTGTAAATCTTTACTGTTTTGTAAAAGCTGAACTAGGCCTGCTTGCAACTTTTCTAATTTATCCATGGTGAAATCGTTGCCGATTTCGGTCAGCATTGATTGGGTGATAACAAGTTCCCCAACCAAATTAATCAGGCTGTCGACTTTCTCAATATCGACGCGAATAGAGCTTACGCTGGATTCTGCTTTCGCCACTTTGGGCGCAGCAGCGGGCGTAGACTCTATTGATTTTATGAGATCGATGGGTTTTATGAGATCAACTTGCTCTGCTGATTCGGTAGGGGGGACAGCGTTCGCATGAAACGTAGGTGGCGCCTCGGCCAAAGATTCCTCGCTCTCGCTGACCATATCTTGGGTCGTCGATTCTTGTACTAAAGGTTCAACAATTAAGTCACATTCATCTTCAACCCATTCAAAGATTTCGCGAATATCACTCTCTTGCACTTGGCTACTGAGAAAAATAGTCCAGCTTAAATAACAAAGCTCAGCCTCTATTTCCGCCAATTCGGGAAGGTGCTCAAGCTGAGCTTCCGCCCTGCACTGATCATCCAGTTCATAAAGCTCTCGCAGCAACCGAAGTGGATCATTACCACTGAAATAAAGTTCTCTATGCGGAGTAAAAACGACTTTCCAACCTAAGTGGTTCTCGTTGTCAGAAGCCTTTAAGAGCGATGACGTCTGTTCATCTTCGGCGTCAAGCGGGTGATGGTCTGCTAGTTCATGATCAACCGTTGAACTGTCGGTAAGTAAAGCATGCAGCGACTGGCTGACTCTCTGCTGAAGCTCACTATCAACCTCACCGTGGCTCTCATGCCCCGCGAGCATATTGCGAATGCAATCACCGCTTTTCAGTAAAATGTCCACACTTTGAGCAGTGAGAGTTGATTTTTCGTTACGGACGAGGTCAAGATACGCTTCGACAGAGTGGGTAAATTCACTGATATCCAGTAAACTAAAGGTCGCAGCGCCACCTTTAATCGAATGGGCAGCCCGAAAAATGGTATTAATAGTCTCTTTCTCAACCTGATTAGGGTCAAGATTAAGCAGTACATTTTCAAGCACTTCAAGATTTTCACGACACTCTTCGTAAAACATCTTGCGCAACAGTTCCATGTCTAAAGCCATAGCTCTTCCTGCCAGTTAACGTCGTTTAACGAATGAAGCTTCTAATAAAATACGGTGTTCTATATGACCCGTTTTAGTGTTTTCAATAGCGTCTCAGGGTTGAACGGTTTGACCAACCATCCTGTAGCTCCAGCGAGTTTTCCTTCTTGTTTCTTTTCCATACTCGTTTCGGTGGTTAACATCAAAATAGGAATAAACTTATATTGAGCATTACCACGAATCGCTTTAACTAACTCAAAACCACCCATCACTGGCATGTTGACGTCCGAAATAACAACATCAAATTTGGTTTGTTGTGCCTTACGTAATGCATCACTTCCATCAATAGCAGTTTCAACTTCATAACCTGCATCTTTCAATGTATGGCTTAGCATTTGACGAATTGAAACCGAATCATCAACCGCGAGGATCTTTGTCATAGCCCCTTCCTTGCAAAATATCATTACTCTGCGAACAAGCTTTCTAAAGCCAGTAGCGCAATACCTTCATTGAGCGTGTTTGTTGCGTTAACTAAAGTGATCTCAATTCCAGCTCGCTCTGCTGTCATAAACAAAGAAGCAAGCAGTTGCAGACCGGCAGCATCCACGCTATTGACTCGTGATGCATCTATTGTTAAAGGAGGAGTTAGGCTTAGCCATTGAAGATAATTTGCTTTGGAATCTAGTACCGTTGAAATTTCCAAAGACTCCGCCAACAAAAGATCCATATCTCATCCTTACGTACTATTTATATTCTATGTTTTAGGAGAACACCTGACTTTGAGTGTAGGAGGGAATACTCATTAAGCAAATGATTGAACACGTTAGGAACAAAAATAAAAACCTCACAGTAAGGGGGACCGTATGGTTAACTCATTAATATAGTTTGGATTTTTTTATTCTGTGACTAGAACAAAAAAATCCTACTCTTAAGACGTAAGTAGTAGGACTTTTTTGTCATATGACAAGCACAGTACATCTGGAGAAGGTGTCTGCTCTTACATTATTCACGCTTTACACTGTAAATTGGCTGCAGTTCATTGCGTTGAATGATCCACTTTACAGTGTAAATCATCTAATAGTCGATTGAGGTCATGACGGAGGGTAGCCTCAATCATTTTCCGTCCAGTGAAGTTTAATTGACTGGCACACTCTTGCCAGCTTTTCCTTTGCAATACTTTGACAATAAGTACATCAGATAATCGTGATAGAGCAGCTTTATCCAATGAAGTAATTAGTCGATGAATCCATACACTCACACTCTCATAATCCGCACCGCCTTGTGCGTAACAACGCAGCAATGAATAAGGTAGGAAATTAACTTCATTTGAATCCGCGCATGCGACACGATCTCGGACCAATGACAAGATGGTCCGAACCAAAGCCGGCTCTAAACTTTGCAAAGAATCAGATAGCGAGAAAATGAAATGCTGTTCGAAAATCTGTTCTGCCCGAGTTAACCAATCCAATTTTTTCGCTTGGACCATGATTAAGGAAAAACAGCCGCTCGCACTGTCTCTGTGGCTCCCTAGTTTTATCGGAACAAATTGGTTCTTAGCCCAAAAAACCATTAAATCGCTCGTTACGCCAAAACTCGTCGCTAAATAGTCGGCATCATTTTCTAACATGCACGCTTCAATCAAGCGGCTGCCCAACCCTTGATTTTGTAATTCGGGATGAACTGCAATACGCATGATGCGCTGACAAACACTCTGCGCTGCCTGCGTAATACCAACTTGATTAGCTAAGCAAACAGGAACTAGATGACCTTTAGGACGTCGCTTTCCTCGTTGGATCTCTTCCACTAAAGCGCTACAAAGCCCACCTTCACGAACTGTCAGCAAACAACCGACACAAACCTCATCTACCATTACAGCAACTAGCTGAACTTTATCGTCCGCTAAAAAATGAAATAGATCGTTCGGTGATGTCTGGTAATGAGCATTCACTAATAACGAAAAAATAGCGGCTAAGCGTGTCGGGTTGGCAATGAGTTGAGCCTTATCCAGATGCTCAATGTTAAGTGTCGTTAACTGTTCTGATGTCATCGTCGGCAATGTAGCTAAATCATAGCGAAGGAGGAAAGTATCGTAATGCCACGCTTCTAACGGATCACCCTGACGCCAACGGATCGGTTGATCTAAATGGAGAGTTCGAGTCCCAGCTCGATGGTGTGCTAACCAAGTTTGAAACTTAAGCGTGAACCCTCTCCCACACCCTTCGTAGCCATGAATGGTGGTAGAGAAGACCGCACGATGATAGTGTTCAACCCAGTTTTTTAACATTGATAAAGGCAGCGCGGCCGCTTCATCTACCAATAGGAGATCACATTGTGGCCGATGCAAAATCAGCTCATCCGGTGCCACAAACGTCAATGACGAGTTTTGCCAAGTAAGGGATTGTCTGGTGACGTGAGCGCCTGCTAAACCTTTAGCCGCATGTTCAAATATTGGCGCTACGGCATGGATTGAGGGTGCCGTGACCACAATATCTAATGAACGAGACGCCATCAATTTAGCCGCAGCAATACCAAGCGCACTACTTTTCCCTCGTCCCCGATCGGCAGTGAGAACCAATGGTCGCTTGCGATGCCCATCCATCACACGAAGAATGGCTGAAACCGCATCAACTTGCTGTTCATAAATCGGTGATTGAGAGCTGACTCGTGGATAAACGGGTAAAGGAGGGCAAGGTTGATTCTGTTCTATAACAACAAGCTGTTCGAACGCTCGCGTTAACCAGCGCTCAGCAAAAGAGTCGTTACGCTGAGGGGCTTCAATGATCAACAGTAACCCACCACCGACCAGTGAACCCAGCGCAGCACTGAAACTGTTCGCATCAAAACCATGGTGATTATCACAAATAAGTAAATGGCATTCTTGACCAAGAAACTGCTGCCCTTTGTTGAAGGGGGCATAACGAACGCATGGTAACGGTTCTCCGCCTAACTGAAATATGGCTTGCCCCTCATTTTTTGCGAGAAAATGCATAAGCACGTGTTGTTGCCATTGAGGCTCACCACGGATTAAGAGCCCCATACGCCATAGGCTATTCTCAGCCTGCACCATCAAATCATCTAAATAAGCCGCTATCATGTTCATATTTACGCCACCTCGCTGAAACGCAATGGTAGCACAGCCGCTATAATCACTGTGCGTCGTTAAAAATATTTTTCTTTACGACAAATTATATTTGCTTTAATCGTGACCATTTTTAACTAATTATTCACCTACACCCCAGTACACTTCTGGGCTATTTAAGGAATTCAAATGCAATGAAAACTTTCATCAAAGGATTGGTTTTGGCAGCAGCTCTAACTTCTTCACACGTAAGCGCAGACAACAAAACACTCAACGTTTATGCATGGGGAGGATATCTTCCAGAAAAATCCCTCAAGCAGTTTGAGCAGCAGGAAGGGGTAACGATTAACTATTCGACCTTTGAAAATAACGAGTCAATGTATACCAAGCTCAAGTTGCTCAAAGGTGGCGGTTATGATGTGGTTTTTGCCTCAGCGTATTTCATTGAAAAAATGGGACGTGAAGGGTTACTAACCGAGCTGGATCATGCACAAATCCCGAACATGAAAGATGCCATGCCTTCACTACTCGGCCAAGCACACGATCCCAAAAATAGTTATTCCCTGCCCTATATTTGGGGGATCACTGGCCTCAGCTATAACGAAGCATTAGTACCAGAAGGTGTCTCTCGCTGGGCTGATTTGTGGGATAAGAAATATAGCCAACAAGTGATGTTGATTGACGATATTCGCGATGTCTTTGGTATGGCGCTGATCTTAAATGGCTTCAGTATTAATACAAAAAATGAAAAAGAGATTGAAAAAGCCTACCAATCATTGGTCGCGTTAAAAGATAATGTACTGTTGTATAACTCTGATGCGCCACATGTGCCTTATGTCTCAGGTGAAGCAGCGTTAGGGATGCAATGGAACGGGAATGCCTACCAAGGCCAAGTTGAGATGCCAGAGCTAAAATTTGTAATGCCGGAAGAAGGCGCAGTCTTGTGGATGGATAACTTTACTATTCCATCAGGAAGCAACAACAAAGCGTTGGCGCATAAATTCATCAACTTCATGTATCAAGCAGAGAACCAAGCTGAGATTGTGAATAGCTTAGGTTATGCATCGGCAACAAAAAGCGGCCGAGCGTTGCTTCCAGCAGAACTTCGCGACAATCCAACGATTTTTCCAGCCGATGAAGATATGGCTAAAGGGGAATTCATTAATGATGTTGGGCCTGAAGCGCTCGCTATCTACGAAAAATACTGGCAGCGTTTAAGAAATCAATAGATTCGAACTGAATAGACTTAGTTACTAAAAAACCCGCCATGGCGGGTTTTTTAGTCTTTACATGATGGATGCCTAATCAAGCTTAGATTGGATAAAATCTAATATTTCTTGCACCGTAGCATCATCCACCTTTTTCAAATTAAGCGCTAAATTACTGCCTTTACGACTGTAACTTACGCGGCCTTTGATCAGATCAATTTTTACATGCTCAGTGCGCTTAGGTGGCAACAACTCTTGTATCCAAGACTCAATTGTCTCTGTGACTTCTTTCGTCAATCGGGCAACACCTTGTACGCTACTACGCTGCCAAACAAATCCATCTTCAGATTGACACTTTTCCAACAAATTTGCTTGTTGCTTTGCATCGAGTTCATTAAATTGTTTATGCAATTTAACTATGGTTGGACGACCTAATTCAACCACATTTGGATAAGCTTGCAACAGCTCAAGTGGCAAAGCCGCTGCTTTTAGAGCACCACTTACTAGGGCCTCACTGCACTGAAATATCTTGGCTAAAGCTTTTTGGTCTTCCGCTTCACCGTTATCCAGCTTCGCTTGCATCTCTTTACCCTTCTCATAAAGAGAAAGCGGCTTGTGCGCGTTTGCCACATCCGAAAGAAACTTCGCATGTTCCGAGTTTATGTCTTCAGCGACATAAACCAAAAATTCTTTACCCGCCAAGATACAAGACATTCGACGACGGCTGCCATCAAGGACTTCAATTTTGCCCCCAGCGGTTTTACGACCAACCGCAGGATATTGCTGACCACGCTCGCGTAATGTACTCAATACATCAGATAGAGCATGCTCATTCAGAAAAGCTTGTTCACGCGCATTCTGCGTAAAAACAATCGTCTTTTCCGCTACTTGATCTGCGGGAATCCTGACCAGTTCGAAAGTGACTAACTCTTCTCCCGCAACCGCCAATTCGATGATTTGCGCTTGTTCTTTCGCTGCCGTTTGGGCTTCTTGCGGGGTGGTTGCACGTCGCTTATTCGCTTTACCAAACAGTTTCGCATTTAGTTCAGACGTTTTAATTGCCATGTTTTACTTACCCCTGATTTAGTGATGACCAATGACTGTGAAGCACTCGCTCAAGCTCCAGTGCACTTTTTTGCACAGCGTCTTGCGCAGTCGCTAGCGTCTTTTTACCACCTTCAAAATCGCTGGTGGTGAGATCAAAAACGGTGCTGTAGGTGTCAGCACAGGTTTCAAATGCTCGGCTACGCGGAATCGTCGCCATCATGACTTGATCACCCAACAGGTAATTCATTTCCGTTAATACCGAGACTTGCTTTTTATTATCATCTTCAAACATCGTCGGCATCAAACGTACAAATTCTAACCCTTTCCAATCTTCTGGAAACATTTCATAAACCGTAGGAAGGTGTTGAAAGAAATTGACGGTTGACGCCCAATCTAATCGCTTAGCCGCGCACGGGATCAGTAATGCATTGGAAGCATACATTGCATTCCATACCAATGGATCAACGTGTGGGCCAGTATCAATCATAATGATGTCAAAATCATCGCCAATCTTATCGATAAGTTTCTCTTTCAGCAGTCGAACAATATCAAGCGATTGGTTTTGCGAAAGATACTGCCACGCTTCTGCGTTAAACATTGCATCTTCAGGAAATGCAGAGATGGTTTTTAAATTGGGATATTGGGTTGGCAACATCACGTTCTTATGTAAGAACGCCTTATCCACTTCAGTGTCTTCAGGCACGTTGTCTAACATAATATCAACGGCAGAATAGATATTACTGTGCTCTGATAAACTTATTTGCGGGTTGAGAAATAACCGTAATGAACCTTGCGGATCTAAGTCAATCAAGCAGATACGGTAACGCTGATCCAAATTCAGGGCGAGGCACGCGGCTAGATGGACAGCAGTCATTGATTTACCTGTCCCCCCCTTTTGGTTCTGAACATTTATGACCCAAGGCTTATGATCACCATGCTTTTTCCTTTGGTGGAACTTAGGCACACCAGCGGCATCCATGAGCATGTGGGCTTCCGCTAAAGAAATTGAATAGTGATTAGCATTGTTTTTAGTAAATTGATGGCCAGCTTGTTCCATTTTGGAAATGGCATCATCTAGCTTACGGCGTGTTAAGCCTGAACGAGTTTCCATTAGCGCTTTTGACATCGCTGGGAAATGGTCATCACTACGTTCTTCTAAAACAATTTCAATTCGGTCAGCTTGCACCTGTTGAGTTTGCTCGGCGAGCTGGTAGAGATTCGCTATGGTTTGTTCTCTTTTCATTGCCAAATTCCATAATAAGTACCTAACGCAGATTGTACAGCAAACAATTTAATACTCAACAAAAAGGTGAACATTCACTTTTAGATTAATATCACAATAAATAGAAAAATATATCGGAATTTAATGAATTGACCTCATTATGGTCATCATTTTTCCTTAAATAATGGGCAACTTAGTCCATTATTTATTTGAACATTAAAAATATTACAACGTAACTTATTTACATTGTAAATGAGCTTAAAATACCCGGAACGATTAGAGAAGCAGCATAATTTACGGTATGTGTCATTTGGAATGATGTTCCCCCTGCAGATCAATTAAATAATCGTACAACATGAATAATAATAACTAGAGAGACAGGGCAGGGGAAACTTATCCTTTTCGTCAGGGTGCCAGGACGCATGATCAAGGCTAACATGATGATCATGCGTCCGAAGAGATCCCTCGCCACAGGAACAATGATCAAGAGGAATTAGCGCCTTCCTTATCAGCAAATAATCAGAAAACAAACGGATCTTCATCGGATCAATGATCAAGTGTGATTTAAGCTCGGAAGCATGTAAAAATAGCGCATAATTACGGGGGATTGCAGATGGAGTAGGGGCTGAGCAAGATACCTAGTACATAACAAGTAAAATTTAAAACACACCAAATAACAAAACCTTCTTCAATACGCTCTTGATCATGCTTTCGACACACTCTCACTCCTTATAATAGAAGCCGTTAAAAGAGTTATTTGTCATTTCAATTCGTGTTTATGCCAAAATCGACTTTGAAAGAACATTTAATGCACTTCCTTGATCATCTTTCCAAAGAAAAACCAAGCCCATATTCTTCATCTAGCTCAAATAAAATAATCACTTCAACTCATCATGTGGATAAGTTGTGCATGAGCCATGATCATGCTTTAAGAAAGTGTTTGATCATTGATTCAGTCGTTTGATGATCATCGTTCGGAATGTGATTGATCATGCTTTCTTCTCTACAATGATCATGTTTTCAGTTTTCTATGATCATGCTTCTGAAGGGGTTTTTTTTTTATCCCTATAAAACAATCAATTAGACTGCTCATTAAGGCCTGATCATTAGATCATATAAGCAATATAGATCAGAATAATCAAAAAGATCAGTTATTTAAAAGCAATAAGTTTTTCTTTATTTATGATCTCTTTTTCTTTATTCTATTGGAACTATAGCGATATTACGGCTAGTGTGATACGGATCTAATAATGAACGCAGACGAAAAAATATTGATCAAAGCACCAAGGAGCCACAAAGATGGGCATCTTTTTGAAGTTTCAGAAACTGCTGTTGATTGGGTTGATCAATACCAACATTTTAAAGGTGTTACCAAAAGTATCGTTGAACTTCTTAACCTGATCTCATTAAGAGGTTTCCGCAGCCAAGATGGGTTAGTCTCAACAACAGAGTTAATTGAAGCAACCGATGGCCAATTGACCAGAGCGGCTATTCAGCAACGGCTGCGTGCTGCAGTAAGTATTGGTTTATTTAAACAGATCCCGGTGAGATTTGAAGAAGGTTTAGCTGGCAAGACAATGCTGCATAAATTTGTTAACCCAAATAAGCTCATCTCTGTGCTTGGTTCAACCAGTCTGGTAACTGAATCGGTAAAACAGACAGAAAAACGCAAGCGTTCAAAAGCGCTGGCTCAAACTCAGGTCAATAAGCGTTTGTTGACAGAGCATGGGCTAAATATTCCACCAGCGATGAAAGACGAAGCGGATCAGTTTGTGGTTTCACCTACCAATTGGGCTGGGATCATTGATCAAGCATTAGCTCCACCGAGAACTCGTAAAAGCTACCAGAAATCAATGGTGTCGATTTCTGGTACCCGTGCGATCATTGAAACTCGTTCTTCTAAAAATATCATGACAGTGGATGATCTAATGACACTGTTTGCACTGTTCACCTTAACGGTGCAATACCACGATCATCACCAAGAAGATTACCAACTTAATACCAAACACACACCGAATAAAACCCCATTGTACATTACTGACATTTTGTCGCTTCGCGGTAAAAAAGATAGTGGCCCAGCAAGAGATTCTATTCGCGATAGTATTGATCGGATTGAATTTACAGACTTCCAATTGCATGAGTTAACCGGCCGTTGGCTGAGTGAAAACATGCCAGAAGGATTTAAGAGTGATCGTTTTCGGTTCCTAGCAAGAACGATCACCGCTTCTGAAGAAGCGCCAACGGAAGGGGCTGATGGTGAAATTAGGATCAAACCTAATTTGTACATTTTGGTGTGGGAGCCTTCATTCTACGAAGAGTTACTCACTCGCGATTACTTTTTCTTGTTTCCACCAGAGATCCTAAAGCAACATACGTTGGTCTTCCAACTCTACTCCTATTTTCGCAGTCGCATGTCGCGTCGCCATACCGACAGCATGCTACTGAGTGAATTGAACCAAAAGTTGGCCCGTAATATCGAATGGCGTCGTTTTTCGATGGATCTTGTCCGTGAGCTAAAACGATTATCGGAAGGAAAGGGCAGCGATTCGTTATTTGTCGTGAATCTTTGGGGCTATCATTTGACGGTCACCACACTGGTGGATAAAGAAAAAGTGATGGATTACCAAGTCGACATTAAGTGCGATGTGGAAGAAGTCCTGCGCTACTCGCGCGCTCGTACCACCAATGCAGGCAAACGCAACATGGCTCCAACGTTGCCTAACCCACTGCGCAATGAGATGGTTTCTAAGCAAAAATTAGAAGAACTTTCTGAGATCATTGATGGTGAATTTGAACCGATTCAACGTAAAGCACCGTCTCCAAAGGGTAAGCTAGGACGAAGAGTCAAGCAGCGCAAACACCTAGTAGAGATCAATGCCGATGAAATTACGATTACCTTATCTAAATATACCTCTCCAGAGGCCCTAGAACGCAGTATAACGGCGTTATCAGCAATGACTGGACATCCACCATCCTCTATCAAGGAAGAGTGTACAGAGCTGATTGATAAGCTGGATTGGCTGAGGGTTGGAAATGAGGCGATCTCTTATGAGACGTTAAGTAAATTGATCGAGCTTTATAACACGAAAAACGAGAATAAACATTTATCGATCGAACGTTTGATCTCGGGTCTCGCGGTACGCCGCAAAGTGTGCAAGCAAGTGTACGAGGGGCATTTAGATGAATCCGTATTCCGGGCACTTGATGAAGTCGCTATTGGTATTTAAAACCAATTTACAACACAACCTTGACATGTAGCTGACATTTTGTTTTAGAAGGTTCGTTAATATAGAAAACGAATAGACAACCTTTTGTCCTATCTGATGAATTAATAGATTGGCTCATATATGTTTTTAGCGAGTTATATAACTCGCTATTTTTTTATCTGTTGATCCCTGCAATCAATTAATACCCTCGCTTTATACCTTGATCATCGTTCCACGCGTAATATGCAAGAAATCGAACATGAGCATCAATTAAACTTCGGGATAAGGCCTCATCAACGTGCTGTTGGTTGAGATGCTCCAAACTCAGTACCATCAACTGCTGCATCCGTTTTATACACCAAGATTTTAACTCAAGTTCACTACTCGGCTCCGAGACACAACGCTGAAAACGAGCGTAAGCAAGCTGCAGATATTGGAAGGCAAGCTCACCGTTAATGAGCTTGTAGTACTCATATTGGCGCAGGCAAGCATCAAGCCAACAAGCAATTGCTTTACTTTGATCATCACTCAGATCCGGCCCCCAGATCTCTTGTGGAGCATTAAGGATCAGAGGTTGTAATTGAGCCACCTGATCATAGCGCTTGTTCAGATGCCATTGATGGATCTCAGTTAACCAGTCGTGAAGCTTACACATCGTGTCTTACCTACAACTTTAAATGCATTAACTACAGTCTGGTGTATTTCAAGCTTATTTGCCAAACAGAAATGGGGAACCATGAGCTAAAAATCAGCACATTGGAAGAGCGTAGGATAGGGGATTTCGATAGTATGCAACAGAATAAAATGAGCGCTAAAACGCTTGAATTCATGCATGCAATATTTAAATTTAGCCTCGTCTAGCAAGGTTGGCAAAGTAATATTAATAGTTTTAAAAATAAGGTTTCTAAACCATCGCCAAAATCACAATATGGACGAAATATGCTTAACAAATCAAATGTCGTTTGCTACAGATTACATGTCCCTTACGTGGTTTGTTCGGAGGTAACAATGTCCATAAATTCTATTGACCATGACGAAATGACTGATATTGCAAATAAGTGGGACTTCACGGAAGAAGTAGAAACTCAAAAACCAGTTAAAAACCTTAAATCAGCCGAAGCTCGCCGTCGTATTGAAGCATTAAGAGAGATTCGAGAAAGTGGTTTAACCATTGAAGAAGCGAAGGAGCTAGGCATACTTCACTGACGAGTTCTCACCATTAATCCCCTAAGGGTGGCGCATAGCCACCCTTTATATTTTCCAATTTTCTTGATTTCATACCGATAAATTGCACATTTATGCTCTTAATTTTCTTATGTCCTATGCTATATTTCGTGCCACGTATTTACCGATCTAGGCTAACTCATGTCCTTCAACCTATCTTTACTTGCCGCTGAAGAGAAAAACAAAGTAGAGCTCGATAAACAAGCTTCCTTTCTTGTTTGGAAACTCAAGCAAGGAAAAGCAGGACCTGAAGCGATCACTCAGCAGCAGTCTAAAATTGCCAGTGAGGCCGAAAAAGAGTGGTTTTTACAATCGGTGAACAAATACAAAAGAGTGATGGGTGTTGCGTAGCATTCATGTCTTTGCTAAGTGGAAAATTGAAATGATCCCACTTTTTGCTAAAATCCCTCGCGTTAAATTGAATTAGAGAGATCATCCCTATGGGAAGAAGTTTTGAAGTGCGCAAAGCCTCAATGGCGAAAACTCAAGGCGCAAAAATTAAAGTCTATTCCAAATACGGTAAAGAAATTTACATGTGTGCGAAAAATGGTGGTTCGGACCCAGACATGAACTTGTCGTTGCGCCACCTGATCACAAAAGCGAAGAAAGACCAAGTTCCAGGCCACGTTATTGATAAAGCGCTAGATAAAGCCAGTGGTGGTGGTGGTGAAGACTACCAACCTGCTCGTTACGAAGGTTTTGGCCCTGGCGGCGCAAGTGTTATCGTTGACTGCTTAACAGATAACGGCAATCGTACGTTCCAAGATGTGCGTCAATGCTTTGTTAAAACGGGTGCGAAAATTGGTACTCCAGGTACCGTATCACACATGTTTGATCACCAAGCGGTATTTCAGTTCAAAGGGGATGATGAAGATTCTATCCTTGAAGCACTGATGATGGATGATGTCGATGTGACGGATGTTGAACTGGAAGATGGTGTGATCACTGTATTTGCACCTAACACTGAATTCTTCAAAGTGAAAACATCGCTAAATAATCAGTTCCCTGATTTGGCTATCGATGTGGAAGAAATCACGTTCGTTCCACAAACACACACACCGGTCACGGGTGAAGAGGCGGAGAAATTCCAGAAATTCCTCGACATGCTAGATGACTGTGATGATGTTCAGCAGGTTTACCATAACGCTGAGCTGTAATAGAGCGAATTAATGAGAAGCCGAGTGATTGACTCGGCTTTTTTTTATCTGTGCATTGCTAACCGTGGTCTTATTCATAGAGAATGACGCAAGGATACATACAGCCCACACTCAGTTACGTGTGTTCGTCCGTTTGGGCTGCTGGGTAATAATAAAAGGAGAAGTTAATGAAAGTCAGTTTTATTGGATTAGGGGTTATGGGATACCCTATGGCTGGGCATCTAAAAAACGCAGGATTTGATGTTAGCGTCTACAACCGCACTCAAGCTAAAGCGCAGCAGTGGGCGCAGCAGTATCATGGGTATGCAGCGCAAACAGTCGCAGAGTGCGTGCAAGATGCCGATGTGGTTTTAACCTGCGTTGGCAATGATGATGATGTCCGTAGCATGACGACCAGTGACGGCGGCGCGATAGGGGCGATGAAACGCGGCGCAATTTTGGTTGATCACACCACCACATCGGCACTGTTAGCCGAAGATCTGGCGTCTGCGGCTCATAAAGCGGGCATTCGCTTTATGGATGCTCCTGTTTCTGGTGGCCAAGCAGGGGCTGAAAATGGTGTGCTAACCATTATGTGTGGTGGAGATGCCGAACTGTTTGAGCAGCTGCAACCCGTATTTCATGCTTATGGCAAGTCATCGGTGCTGATGGGGAAAGCAGGGCAAGGACAACGCGCAAAAATGGTCAATCAAATTTGCATTGCTGGCGTATTAAATGGCCTGTCGGAAGGATTGATCTTAGCGGAAAAGTCAGGGTTAGATATTGGCGTTTTGGTTGATTGTTTGAAAAATGGAGCCGCAGGTTCATGGCAGATGGAAAACCGCGCTGTGAACATGTCAATAGGTAAATTTGATTACGGCTTTGCCATTGATTGGATGATCAAAGACTTGGGCTTTTGTTTGGATGAAGCGCAACGAAACGATCTAAAATTGCCGATGACAGAAAAAACTTATCATGCTTACCAAGCCTTGTCTGAGCAAGGTGAGGGAAGAATGGATACTTCTATCCTTATCAAAGCCGTTAATTCATAAATATCACAGCTCAGAGATAGACTCAATTGGCCCTATTTAGGGCCATTTACACTGTAAACCTATAAATCGATTCCTATTTATCTTCTGGCCCCGCATACCTACAGTGTCTATCTGTGTGCCTCTTTTTGAAAAATAATTGTATAAAACCATGATCGCCTACCGATTAGGGAGGACAAATGTCCTTCATTTTTGTTTGCTGTGCGTGACAGTGCTGGATAAATCGTCAGCTAATTACATTTACTGAAAAATCTTAAAATTTGGTTTTTAGTTTCAATAAAGTCACGCAAATCCAGTTTAATATGCTGTTAATTCGGTGTTTTCATGGTTTTCAATCCAAGCTAGGCCCCTTGATTATAGTGATTATGACCAAGGTCTCAAAATGATCATAATGATTAATAGGAGTAGGATTCGCGACATTATTATTTTTATATAAGTGAAAAAGCAGTGAAAGACACTAAGGAAATGGCTCATTTTAGTCATGTTCAGATTTCTAATTGGACTAAACACGACACCTATTGGCTACTCAGTTTATTTGGTACGGCCGTTGGGGCTGGCATTCTATTTTTGCTAATCAACATTGGGTTAGGTGGTTTCTGGCCGTTAGTGTTAATGGTCTTACTCGCTTTTCCGATGACTTATCTCTCTCATCGTGGTCTTGCTCGTTTTGTTCTCTCATCGCGCCGTCCTAATGCCGATTTTACCGACGTTGTTGAAGAACACTTTGGCCAAAGGGCTGGTCGCTTGATCTCTTTGCTGTATTTCCTCTCTATTTTCCCAATCTTACTGATTTACGGTGTCGGTCTAACTAACACGGTTGATAGCTTTTTGGTTAATCAAGCGCAGATGGTCGCTCCCCCTCGGGTGCTACTTTCTGGTGGCTTAGTCTTTGCGTTAATTGCCATTATGCTGGGTGGCGAGAAGATCATGTTGCGCGCTTTTGCTGTTATGGTTTATCCATTGGCGGCTATTTTATTATTTCTCTCGCTCTATTTGATCCCGTATTGGTCAGTGCCGTCATTAGCATTGCCGCAAACGAGTGATTTCTTACACACAGTGTGGCTAGCCATTCCTGTCGTGGTGTTTTCTTTTAGCCATGCAGCGGCGATCTCAAGTTTTGCCAATGTTCAACGTCGTCATTATGGCGCGCTAGCGGATAAAAAATCAGAGCAGATTCTGCGTTACACCAGTCTTGTATTGATTCTGTTTGTCTTGTTGTTCGTGTTCTCTTGCGTATTGGCTTTATCACCAGAGGCATTGCAAGAAGCAAAAGTGCAAAATATTTCAGTGCTGACTTACCTTGCCAATGTCACAGATAATCCCTTTATCGCCACTCTAGGCCCTTTAGTGGCGTTTATTGCCATTACCTCTTCCTTTTTAGGGCATTTCCTTGGTGCGCGAGAAAGCCTGACTGGGCTGTTGTGTAAAAACTTTGGCCTGTCATTGCGTCTTGCTGGGCGATTCACCATTGCGATTTTGTTTGTCACGATTTGGATTGTCGCGATACTCAACCCCAGCATTCTGGGAATGATGGAAGCGTTTTCAGGCCCCGTGATCGCTATGATTCTGTTTATTATGCCGATGATTGCTGTATTCAAAGTGCCATCGCTGGCGAAGTATCAACAGCAGATGAGTACACTCTTTGTCATGGCAATAGGGTTATTGGCGGTATCGGCATTGCTTTATAACTTGCTCAATTAAATCAGCCATTGGCTCCGTCACTGGAGTCAAATCAATTACTTGATTTGAGCTTTTGTTATTTGAGGTTGTGCATTATTGAGCGTTGATGCTACCTCCAGAATATCTTGCCACTCATTGTAAGCTGATTGGTACCAAACTTGCTCCAGAATGACCGCTTGTGAATCTTGTGAATCTTGTGCTTTGGTAAGGTTAGAAACGACGTTGTTGGTTTCATTGTATAAACTGAGCACCGTGGTTTGTAGTGTATCTAAGGATCGGCTGATCGCCGCACAATCGTTGTTAACTTGATCGATACTTAGCAATAGGGCATTGAGAGACGCGATTTGTTGTTGATCTTGAGAGAGCGTTTGTTGATCGTGGTTGATGGTATTTAAAGATGATTGGATATCGCTTTGCAGGCTAGATATTTCACTTTGTGCTTCTACAATAGAGCTAACACCAAACCCTGCCAATATCAAAGAACCTCCCAGTGTAAACGGAGCAAGCACCACGCCAAAAATCGTTTCAAATATCCCTTTCTTACGCTGCGATTGAGCGTTCGCAATGGCGGTTTTAAATGCTGCTATCTGCTGTTTCATTAGATCAATTTGGGCGTTGGTGGCGATAATTTCTGCTTGGATTGAAACTTCTTCTTGCTGGATCTGTGCAATAGTTTGTTGCAATGTGTTATGAGCATCTTCCACTTGGCGAGCCCAAGCATTCAATCCCTCATCATAACGTTTTATATTTGATGTAAGACTTTGAATCGGATTTTGTAATGTTAAGATTAATGAAGTGAGCTGCTGTAGTTGGGCGGTATCAAAACGGGTTTCTAGTGCTTTGAATAAGGTTAAAATTTGAACATTAGAATCTTTGAATGTATTCGCAATGGAAAGAACACTGTCCATAATGTCATTTGAAAAATATAAATTACCACTCAAACGCCATTGTCGTACCAGTTTTTGCACCGCATTTAAATTTTGTTCTACCTGAGCATACCAATGTTCTGCATTGCCTTGATCAATATAAGTTTCAACAACGCCTTGGCATGCAGAATTTAGTAACACCATAGCGCTAATAGATGCAGGAATGTCGGTTTGAAGTTGCTCGCTGGCTGATTGATTCATGATGGTCCTCGAAAAAGAATAAAAGGGGGCGTAACCCCCTTTAGTAATGTTTAAGCTGCTTGTTTTACTGCAGGTGCTAACTCTTTCGTTTCGATAGCTATTTTTGCGCTAGCTAGCTGTTTAGCAAGTTCAACCGCATCATCCCATTCGTTTTTCGCTGCGTCAGACATCACTTTTTCCATAATAATGCTCTGCATGGATGCACCATTATTAAGCTTGGTTACTACATCATCTAACTCGTTGCCAAAGACAGTCCACGTCGTTTCAAAATCAGATAATACTGATGTCGATGTTTCAATCGCTGAAACGACGGCGCTACTGGCATTGGAAAGCCCCTGTAAAGCGATAATCTGTTGTTGATCTTCAGCTTTTTGCTTTTGTTCTTGCGCGATGCTGTCGTAGTCATCATCAATTTGATTTTGTAATACGCCCCACGTAACGCCACCAGCAATAATCGATGCCGCGCCGACGGCTGCGATACCACCGGAGACTACAGCTGCGGTGCCAGCGGTTGCGACGGTAAGTGCAACGCCTGCGACGAGCATAAAGATGCCAACACCAACCGCAACTTGTGCATAGACTAGATCTTTATTCAGTTTCTCAATGGCTGCACGATTGTTGTCTATTGCGTTATTCATACTTTCAATATCTGTTTGTAAATCGATAATTGTTTTTTGAATATTGGTCGCACCATTGACTAAGTCATCATGTGCTGCTTGCATTTTCACCCCCCAATCAGAGAGTTCCTTATTCATCCCTTTGACTGTGGCTTCGATACCGCTGACTTGAGAAGATAGGGCGGTCATAATCTGTGAAGCTTGCTGAACCGTCGTATTGTCTTTGCCACTTGCTGTTGGATCCGCTTTATATAACTCATGAATGGCATCGATTGATGCTTGGAAAGTGGCGTCAAAATTAATTACGCTGGAGGGAATCGATGCTGATACCTGTGGTCCCAAATCGTCAATCCATTGCTTAGCAACCAATTTTGCTGAGTCTAATTTTTTACTCAGGTCATCAAACCAATCTGGTTTTACCGTAGGTGGCGTAAATTGTGTGTTTAAAATGGCATGGCACTGCGCTGTGATGACTGTGGTTGCCAAAAATGCAGATTGAGTGGTTTGCTGTGTTGGGTTCAACTGAGTAACTTGTTGTGACATTGTGTATCTCCTTTACTGTTCTTGAATGGTGTTATTTAGTGTGTTGACTAAAACGGGTTTTCCAACGTTTGGCGGTAAACTAATGAGTTGCACAAATTCTGAAATGGTTTTCCATGAGGCTGAAGCAATCTTGATGGTTTGCAAATCAGTCAATAGGGCTGGGTCTGAACCGCTTTGTAAGGCGTTGATCAGTTCGTTTACCTTGTCTAATTCGTCTTGCCATAACAATGAAAGTGCTGGCAAGTTATCATCAATCTTTAGGAATTCTTCGCTCATGTTGCTGAGGGTTTGAATAATGGCTTTAGTAATGGCAGCCGCTTGTGCTTCTTCACTGGCTAGTGTTTGTAATTGAGTGAGTTTGTCTAAATCTTGTTGTACCTCTTTCGCGCTCGATATTGTGCTGTATGCACTGTAACCAACCGTGAATAGTGCACCAGCAAAGGAAAGGAATGGTACAGACGTCGTTGCTCCCATTACGACACCGTAGGAAATAGTGACCATACTTTGTATGTAAGCTTTTCCTGCTCTTAATTGGGCCGCCGTGACATTGGCTCCTAAACTGGCAATGGATTGCGATAGAGAGCCTATCTCTGTTGCAATGCGTACCATTGCTTGTTCTTCGCTCGCAAGTTCATTCCAGCCATCTTGAATGCTGGATGCGAGCAGCTCCTCTGCATTTTTCGCTTGGCTGTAAGATTTCGTGAAAACTTGCTGAGCTTCATTTGTTAACGTGATATTTTGCTTTAACGTTTTTTGCAATAATTGTAAGCATTCAATCCATTGCTTCGTACTTGTTATCGCCTTACTGTTTTGTGCGCAGGCATCGAACGTGGTCTGATAATTAATAAACGATGTAATAATTTGCGCAAAAATTTTAGGCTTTTGTTGCATAAACTCATTCATTACCGCTCTTAAGATCTCAGTCCTGCTTCGAACTTCTACGAGCCAGTTTGGATCTTTTGCTACATGGCCAATAAAGAGAGAGTTGCACGTTGCATCGTAGTTACTAATACCTAAAAAATCAGTATATACGTCGGTCAGCATATTTAATGCGGTATCAACATTTGGGCTTAACATGAGTTCGCCCTCTACAGTGAAATAACGAGGAAAGGATCAAACGTTAATCTTGCACCATCAATAGACAAGGTCGCATTGTATTGTTGTGTGCTGGCTTGTCCTTGCGCTTCAACTCGGCCTTCCCAGAATTCATCACCGCTTAGTCCTTGTTTAGTGGGTATACAAACTCTGTCATTTATCATTTGCCCATTAAACTCGACAATATCAACTTCATTGTCTGGTGAAATAGCGACAACTCGCCAGCATAATAATTGGCCGTCTTTACAGGCTGTTTTTAACTCAGCTTGGCCTTCATTACCCGAGCCCATATATTTATTTGTATCAATGAGATAAATGTTACTTTGCAGATCTCGACTTGCAAGCGCTGCTGCTGCATCTACGACCATGAGTATTTCTACTTTTTTCATACAATGTTCCTTATTTAGATGGAGTTATTGAACTTCGAGATAAGGTGAAAAATTCATTGTTATTCCGTTTATTGAAAGAGAAATGGTATATAGATAACGCCCAGTATCCCCGCGAGTCTGAACTCTGCCTTCCCACGCGTCATTAACAGGGCTTGGTAAGCAAGCTTTTTGATCAATCATGTCACCAGAGAATCCCGTTATATTGACTTCGTCATCTGGTGAAATGGCGCAGCTACGCCAGCAAATAAACTGACCATCTTGAGATACCGTGTGGAGTTGGCACGTTCCTTCATCCCAAGAACCAAGCCATTGGTTACTATCAATTAAGTAAACGTTATCCATTAAGCTCGTGGTTGCTAATGCTCCGGCACAATCAACCACGATAAGTATTTCTATTTTTTTCATTCAATACCTACTGACGTTTATTTATGGATCCACAGAATATCACTGTACTGATTTAACCATTTCGAATGGTTTTTTGGGTTATATCTATTAAATCTTATTGATATTAGTGTTGATATTTACATGTTTATAATCTTTATGTGGATAAATATAGTTAGTGATTTCAGTTAATCAAGGTTGCATAACTAATATGTACATATCAGTATGTAC
>NZ_CAWNMS010000101.1:0-4147 GCF_963875605.1 Vibrio sp. V04_P4A5T148 | reverse complement strand
TTGTGCGGAAACTTGGTAGTAGCGTTGTCAGCCCCTTAAGCGGGCGTTAACTGGCAATGAAATTACCCATATTTTTTCGTTGAATTTTAAGTTATTGATTTATATTAATAATAAATCGAGTGAAAAATAAAAGGTTATTTTGAAAAATTTGATGTAATTACCATTATTAACAATAGGTTACTGATAAAGTTTCATAGTTCACTGCCGCACAGGCAGCTTAGAAAGCCTCTGGTGGCAGAGCCTTCACCAAGTCAAAGTTCACTGCCGCACAGGCAGCTTAGAAAGTTCTCCTCTGCATAGCTAAAAAGAAACTGATGTTCACTGCCGCACAGGCAGCTTAGAAAATACACCAGCGGCACAGGTAACAAGTCACTCAGTTCACTGCCGCACAGGCAGCTTAGAAATTTTTATTCATTTTCAGCGTCAAATCTTTCTTGTTCACTGCCGCACAGGCAGCTTAGAAAATTGGGGATGTTCACATACATGCTGCGAAAGTGTTCACTGCCGCACAGGCAGCTTAAAAATATTGGTACTTTTGGCATTTGGGATCGGCCAGTTAACAAAGCGTTTAAGAGGGATTCGCAACGCGTAGCATTTTCATTATGCGTTGAATTTATTAGTTTTTAGTGCAATGCGGTGAGTTGGTAGTTGCGTTACTCACCCCTTAACGCGGCGTTAGCCGACAAGCGAAAATTTCAAATTCAGAGGTAAATATGATTCCATTAAATTCATCTGTTGTTTCAGGGGTGGCAGTCTCGGAAATTGATGGTGAAATGAAGCTTCTACTTATGAAGCGAGTAAAAGGTGGCTTCTGGTGTCATGTTGCAGGTTCAATTGAACAAGGCGAAACAGGCATTGACGCCATCACTCGAGAGTTTAGAGAAGAAACACAAATTGAGGCTTCACCCCTATATAATGCTCAGTTTCTAGAACAATTCTACGAAGCCAGTGTTAATGTTATTCAGCTCATACCTGTTTTCGTAGTGATGTGCCCACCAGAGCAAGGGGTGATTTTAAATGAAGAACATACAGAGTATAAGTGGTGCAGTTTAGACGAAGCTCTTGGATTGGCTCCATTTCCAAACCAGCACGAAGTGTATAAGCATGTTTGGTCGTATTTCGTAGAAAAGCCAGCTAATGCACTCTATCGTGTAGATGTCGGCTAACAAACGGCTCAAGAGGGATTGCCAACGCTTGGCGGCTTTAGTGCAAAATTGAAGTTCAGTGTTTAAGGTGTGTTTTTTGAGTCTGGCGGTGCGTTGTCAACCCCTTAGCCGGGCGTTATGCAGCAGTTTTGAATTAGGAGATGGCAAATGAGTTCACTTAAAGAGCACATGTTCGATCTTGAAACTCAAAGAGCAGAGTTATGGATCCGAGATCATCTTGAAGATGAAACATTGGATGAGAGTTCGAGTGAGTGGCAGCAACTAGAGCGTGAATATTACGATATAAAGCAAGCTGAATATGATGCTGCTGAATGGCAAGCTGAAATAGATTGGTTAGTAAGAAATGGTTCCTCAGAACTTCATCATGAGTTTACTGAACAGCTAGATTCGTTGAGGAAAATGGCTCAATCCAACTTAAATCAATCAAATAGTTTTGGGAATTTCAGCACAAATAAACTAGTTATAAATATGACTTACGCTTATGCGGTTACATTGTTGGAAGCCTTCCTTGGTGATACGTTGAAAACTCTTATTAATGAAAATGATAAGTTCTTAAAAAATGCAATTTTTAACGTTGAGCAGCTCAAGAAAAGTCGTTTTGGTTTGGGCGACTTATACTCCCAAAATATGACTATTCAGACGTTAGCAACGAAAAAGCTTTCCGAGGAAGTTCTGTTTCATAATATCCCCAAAGTGATGGTTATTTTTGAGCAAGTATTAGGCAAAAAGTTGTCAGTTGACTATGCGAAAGTAAATAAAATTAAAGATGTTAGGCACGATATAGTGCACCGCAACGGTAAAACGATTGAGGGTAAGCATCACCACTTGGATTTTAGTGAGCTCCATGCTGCTCTAGATTCCATAGAACTCTTCGCATGTGAGTTGCAGAAAGAAATAAACATCGAGGTTAATGCTGCATAACAAACGGCTCAAGAGGGATTGCCAACGCGTGGTGACTTTAGTACAAAATTGAAGTTCAGTGTTTACAGTGTGTTTTTTAAGTTCGGTGGTGCGTTGTCAACCCCTTAGCCGGGCGTTATGCAACTCAGGTAAATTTAGGGGTTCAATCTTTTGGGATTTCTCCGGCCATTCGTTTTGTGTTGTCGGCAAATGAGCATTTTTACCCTCAAATTCGTGGTTTACTCAAACCGTAAAACAGGCAAAGTTCTTTGTTTGCCTCAATCAGTTTTAGCGTTGGCGTGTTGTGAATCTTGTGGGCGCAAAGTGTGGAAAGGGCAAGTTATTCGATCATTTCGCATTTACTGAAAGTCTTGCTTGTTGAGTTTGTCTCATTCAAAAGCTTTGTTTGTTGTTGAACGGTGGGCTTTGTTTTTGCGGCTTATTTATCACGGCTCTTGCTTGGGTTGGTTCTTGAATTACTTAACCATTGCAATTGTGGTTTTTGATCGAGTAAAGTCAGTTTATCTCATTGAATTTGCATAACAAACGGCTCAAGAGGGATTGCCAACGCTTGGCGACTTTAGTGCAAAATTGAAATTCAGTGTTTACAGTGTGTTTTTTAAGTTCGGCGGTGCGTTGTCAACCCCTTAGCCGGGCGTTAGCTGTTTTCTGAAGCCTGACGGTTTGTTTGTGCTCGTAAACGAATATATTGAATATATGGGGCGTTCATGGAAGGTGTTGTAGTAGAAAAAAGTAAGATGGGTGAGATTGTATATCTACTCTATTGTAAAAAAGAGTCGGTAAATAATCCTTTAGTCATCATCTGTCATGGGTGGAACGATGATAAATATGAAGGTTCTAATCTAGCTTTAAATTTAGCTCTTCAGGGTTACTCTGTTATCTGCTTTGATGCAGATAAACACGGCGAAAGAGATGATGGTAATGCTCAAAATGTCAGTAGTCATTCGAGCTTTATTAAAAGAATGACGGGGGTTATCAAGCAGAATTCAGATGACATAAATACACTCATTGATCACTATCAGGAAGATATTCGGATTGATCGATCGAGGATTGCGGTTGTGGGTATCTCTATGGGCGCAATGTCCACATTTTATTCTTTGACCCAAAATCAACTGATTAAAGTTGCAGTACCAATTCTCGGCTCTCCTGATTTTGTCGGTTTGGAGAAGTTCGCCTTAGAAGCAGACTCGGTGAATAAGATTCTTAGTGATGATGAGGAGTTGGCTATTAGGTATATGGCAGAGATTGATCCATGTTTGTATCTTATAGAAAATGAAAGTCGCCCTATGTTGATTATAAATGGCGAGAAAGATGATTGGGTTCCTGCCAATTTCGCGAAGGACTTTTATGAAAAAATGAAGAGTAAATACGATAAAAATAATACTGAAATTGAGTTCAATTTAGCTGATGAATCGCATTATTTTTCCAACGACATGAGAGATCATACGATAAAATGGTTGAATAAAAATTTGTAGGCTAAAAGTAAATCTTTAGCAATAAAAAGCTAACAAACAATTTAAGAGGGATTCCCAACGCTTGGCATTTTTGCTTCTACTTCAATTTTAATGGTTACGGTACAATGCGTTAGGTTGGGTGGTAGCGTTGCTCACCCCTTAATTGGGCGTTATGCAACTCAGGGAAATTTAGGGGTTCAATCTTTTTAGATTTCTCCGGCCGTTCGTTTTGTGTTGTCGGCAAATGAGTACTTTTACCCTCAGATTCGTGGTTCACTCAAACCGTGAAACAGGCAAGGTTCTTTGTTTGCCTCAATCAGTTTTAGCGCTGGCGTGTTGTGAATCTTGTGGGCGCAAAGTGTGGAAAGGGCAAGTTAATCGAATATTTTGCTTTTGCTGAAGTTTTCGCTCGTTGAGTTTTCCTGATTCAAAAGCTTGGTTTGTTGCTGAAAGGTGGGCTTTGTTTTGGCAGCTTATTTATCACAGTTCTTGCTTGGGTTGATTCTTGAATCACTCAACCATTGCAATGGTGGCTTTTGATCGAGTAAAGTCAGTTTATCTTATTGAATTTGCATAACAAACGGCTCAAGAGGGATTGCCAACGCG
>NZ_CAWNMS010000100.1:0-4540 GCF_963875605.1 Vibrio sp. V04_P4A5T148 | reverse complement strand
TTTAAGATTCAATACCTTACGTTCAACTATGCTGAAGTTTAACCCGACTTACTTTTGCAATCAAAACCAGAAGCTAAAAATTTAATTAAATCATAAGGTTGACTAAATTGAACTTTGAAAACAGAAAACACAAAAGCTGACGTTCTAACTTAAAGATTGAGGAAAATGTTCGAAAAACAACGTCAAACGATGCCAACTTGCTAAAAGACCAAAACAGAATGACTTATGGAGTAAAGAAAAGACACAAGCTACTGATTTTACGTGATTAAACATAACGCCCGGTTAAGGGGCAGCCAACGCCACAACCAAGCTTACGCATAACACCGTAACCACAAAAAACAACGCATAATAAAAATGCCACGCGTTGGCTGTCCCTCTTGAACCGTTTGTTATGCTTAAACTTCAAACACTTAGGTTTGAGCAACCATTAGAATAACTCACACTTTCAAACCAACCCAAGCACCAAAATTCGTTAACCTGATCGAAACCATGAATTGAACAAAAACTGAGATAAATTCACCACGATCAATAGAACAAAATGCCTTTTTAACGAAAACCCGACCAACCAGACTCACAGCAAACTGGCATGAAACTCAAATGAGGCAACAACGCTGAACCAACAGCGCCAACGAAATTGCCTTTTCATTAGGCAGCGCAAAACAATAGTAAATTGCCGATACGCTTTTGGCCGATAAGCCAAGGAGCCAAATCACTCAAAGCGACTTGAGAAAAAGAAACTCAACACGAACTGGCTCAAAACTAAAATGAGGCAACAGCTCGAAACTCACAGCATCAATTCATTTCAAAACAGCGACAGCTTTTAATCATTGCCGACAAACAAGAACGAATGGCTGAAGGAACAGAGAAAAGGCCACAACCGATTGATTTTGTGAGATTAAGCATAACGCCCGGCTAAGGGGTTGACAACGCACCGCCGAACTCAAAAAACACACCGTAAACACTGAACTTCAATTTTGTACTAAAGCCGCCACGCGTTGACAATCCCTCTTGAGCCGTTTGTTAGGCAAATTCAATAAGATAAACTGACTTTACTCGATCAAAAGCCACGATTGCAATGGTTGAGTGATTCAAGAATCACCCCAAGTAGGAGTCGTGATAAATAAGCTGCCAAAACAAAGCCCACCTTTCAACAACAAACCAAGCTTTTGAATGAGACAAACTCAACAAGCAAGACTTTCAGCAAGTACAAAATAATCGATTAACTTGCCCTTTCCACACTTTGCGCCCACCAAACTGACAACGCGCCAACGCCAAAACGGATTGAGGCAAACAAAGAACCTTGCCCGTTTTACGGCTTGAGTGAACCACGAATTTGAGGGTGAAAGTGCTTATTTGCCGACAACACAAAACGAATGGCCGGAGAAATCCCAAAAGATTGAACCCCTAAATTTACCTGAGTTGCATAACGCCCGGCTAAGGGGCAGCCAACGCCATTACCAAGCTTCCGCATAACACCGTAACCACAAAAAACCAACGCATAATAAAAATGCCACGCGTTGGCTGTCCCTCTTGAACCGTTTGTTATGTTTAAGCTTCAATGACTTACGTTTTACCTAAACCAAAATTAACTCGGTTTTGACTGACAAACAAAAGCTAAAACCCAGAAAACTGAAACGACTCATAGTTTTGAAAAACAGACTTCGAATTTCGGCAATTCAAGCCCAAAAACCTGTGATCAAAATACTGATTGAGCCAGCCGAACCAACCTCGCGCTTACTCGAAAATCGACTGAGGCAATTCTCTGAATTTCCAGCGCCAAAGAATAAATGTCCAGAAAACAGCGCCAAACGAAGCCAATTTGCCGGCAAACACAAAACCAACAAGCCGAGGGAGCAAAGAAAAGATGCAACCAACTGATTTTGCGTGATTAAACATAACGCCCGGCTAAGGGGTTGACAACGCACCGCCGAACTTAAAAAACACACTTAAACACTGAACTGCAATTTTACACTAAAGTCGCCACGCGTTGGCAATCCCTCTTGAGCCGTTTGTTATGCAAATTCAATAAGATAAACTAACTTTACACGACCAAAAGCCACGATTGCAATGGTTGAGTAATTCAAGAATCAACCCAAGTAGGAGCCGTGATAAATAAGCCGCCAAAACAAAGCCCACCTTTCAACAACAAACCAAGCTTTTGAATGAGACAAACTCAACAAGCAAGACTTTCAGCAAATGCGAAATACTCGATAAACTTGCCCTTTCCACACTTTGCGCCCACTTAATTTACAACGCGCGAACGCTAAAACTGATTGAGGCAAACAAAGAACCTTGCCTGTTTTACGGCTTGAGTAAACCACGAATTTTAGGGTAAAAAAGCTCATTTGCCGACAACACAAAACGAATGGCCGGAGAAATCGAAAAGATTGAACCCCTAAATTTACCTGAGTTGCATAACGCCCGGCTAAGGGGTTGACAACGCATAGCCGAACTCAAAAAACACACCGTAAACACTGAACTTCAATTTTGAACTAAAGCCGCCACGCGTTGGCAATCCCTCTTGAGCCGTTTGTTATGAACCTAACACCCTATGAAACTAACAGCTTTTTAATTTATACCTATATTTGGCTTATTAATCATTACACTAAAAACTTCTAAGCTAACAACATTTGAATCCTTAACCAACTTGTCACAAACAGTATCGAGAGCATCTTGAGAAGCAAAAAAAGTATTTGAATTATTTGTTTTCCGTCCAACCGCTACAACTTTTACTGCATGCTCAATAAAATTAAGAACCGTATTTTGTTCATATATTGTAGACAACGTATGCAACATAGTATTCATGCCCATGAGCATCAAATTCGCTCGACCCTCATCTTTAAGCCCAAAATAATAATCCGCACACTCAATATATGATACATACCTCAATGTTAAGCCAGCTTTAGTATCATTCGCAAATGCAAATCCAGAGAAAAAAACCATAACGTATAAGAATAATTTCTTCATTTTACCCCCTCAACCAATTTGATAATAATGATGTTAGGTTATAACGCCCGGCTAAGGGGTTGACAACGCATAGCCGAACTCAAAAAAACACACCGTAAACCCTGAACTTCAATTTTGCACTAAAGTCACCACGCGTTGGCAATCCCTCTTGAGCCGTTTGTTATGTGATTTTTCGTTTTAACTCCATTTCTTGCTCTTTGAACAAAACGTAATCACTAGATTTTCTACTCTTCGCCGCTGTAAACCATTGAACCCCAGTTTCATCTAAGTGATTAAACTCTAAACGAAATTCATACTTATTACTGCTAACAAAACCCAAAAATGCACCGAATACAAATGCTACCAATGGTAAAAAGGAAGCATACGCTAATCCATATTCCTGATGCTCTGATGGGATAAAAATAAAAAGTAAACTCGATGAAATTGCACCCAGCAGAAACATTCTCATAAGATAGTCTTTGAACGTCAAAACTTTCACTTCAACACCAACAATTCGACTTAAATCATAAACATCTGAATTTACTTTCAATTGATTATCTAATTGCTGAATTATCAATGAATTAGCCACTAAATTCTCCTTTATGTAGCTGAATTTACAAGATCACATAACGCCCGGCTAAGGGGTTGACGACGCACCACCGAACTCAAAAAACACACTGTAAACACTGAACTTCAATTTTGCACTAAAACCGCCATGCGTTGGCAATCCCTCTTGAGCCGTTTGTTATGTGTTTGATTCCAAGTTTCTGTTTACTTCCTCAATAAGGGCTTGATTTATAGGAGCAAGCTTACCTTCTGGACTAATCCACTCGTTCAAACTTTCGATCGTACCATCGGGAACATCTACTCTATCTATAAGGCTAAACTTCTTAAGCCTAAAGCCTCTCTTTGAGTACATGACAATTTCACCATCACGAACATAGCCAACATTTAGGTGCAGTTCATCTATATAAGGAAGGCTTTCTACACACTTTGTCTTTAAATCACTATCTGAATAGTCAAAACTAAACTGCATATAAAACTTAGCGACACTCATTGCTATTTTTGCGTTACTACCGTGGCGATCTTTGGCTAAAGCCTCTGAAGCCTTAATGCTATCAAGCCTGTCTCCCGCATAAAGAAAAGCACTGTATGTTCCCCCTTGCTCCCGAACAACGTTAAAGGAAATGTTCTCAGATAGGTCAATGACCTTACCATAATTCCATGCTTTCAACATATTATACGCATCTTTAGCTACGTGCTGATATTTGAAAATGACGACAATACCTAAGCCTTCCATTGTTTCAGTATTATTTGTTACCCATGAAGTCCCAAGTCTATGAACTAACATGTCATTAGTCGGCATAGGCATTACATGTAGCACTTTATAACGAAACACAAACCTATCGAGGAAGAGTGGAATGGTAGTGATCAGGACTGCCAATGGTAATGATAAAACTAAAGGGAGGCTAAGAAAGGCAGTAGCAATACTTAATATAGGGAATACAACCAACAAAACCTTAACTAACTTTTTATACTTTGAATTTATTTCAATTTTCAAATAACACTCCAAAATCCATAATTGGCATTGTAA
>NZ_CAWNMS010000099.1:0-4583 GCF_963875605.1 Vibrio sp. V04_P4A5T148 | reverse complement strand
AAGCAAATTCAGCTCCAGAGGATGAAAAATGGAAATCGAGTACAAAGTAAACCATCCAATCTCAGTTGAACAATTTGTGAGTTTACTGAAGAAAACATCATTGGGTGAGCGGCGTCCTTTGGATAATGAGTCAACTATTCAGGGTATGCTCGATAACTCTAATTTAATTGTGACCGCATGGCTGAACGATCAACTTGTCGGTGTTGCTCGTTCAGTGACAGATTTCCATTATTGCTGCTATCTGTCTGATTTAGCTGTTGATGAAAGTGTTCAATCCAATGGTATAGGTAAATATCTGATCTTAGTGACCAAAGAAGAGCTGAGCCCAAGCTGTAAATTGGTTTTACTGTCAGCACCGAAAGCACAAGGTTATTATCCGAAAATTGGTTTTGAAGCTCTTAATAGTGCATGGGTTCTATATAGCGCAGAACAGTTGAAAATCAATTAAATCAAGGTTTTATTTGCTTATAACAAAGCGTTCAAGAGGGACAGCCAACGCGTGGCATTTTTATTATGCGTTGGTTTTTGTGGTTACGGTGTTATGCGGAAGCTTGGCAGTTGCGTTGGCTGCCCCTTAACGCGGCGTTAGGTGAATTGGTGGAATAATGCAGCAAGTTTTAGTTTTAGAAACGGAACGTTTAATCCTTAGGCCATTTGAGCTGTCTGATGCAGAGCAAGTATCAGTATTGGCTGGCGATAAACGAATCGCAGAGATGACGGCAAACATACCGCATCCATACGAAGTGTCAGATGCAATTTCATGGATTGAAACACATGAAACCGGCTTTGCCAGCGGTGAGAGTATTGTTTATGCGGTTGTACATAAAGAATCGTGCGAGCTTATTGGTGCAGTGAGTTTGCCGAGTTTAAAAAATGGCCAAGGTATCTTAGGTTATTGGCTGGGTGTCGATTTTTGGGGGCAAGGTTATGCGACAGAAGCTTCAAAGGCATTAATAGAGTACGCAATAGAATGTCATGGATTGACAGAGTTAAAGGTTATGCATCTTGTTGGCAATGAACGTTCAAAGTCAGTTATCGATAAACTTGGTGTTACTTACATAGAAAACCAAACACTTCCTATGCAAGGTGGTGAGCGAGAGGTTTGTGTTTATATTTCAGCGGTATAAATTCACCTAACAAACGGCTCAAGAGGGATTGCCAACGCGTGGCGACTTTAGTGCAAAATTGAAATTCAGTGTTTACGGCGTGTTTTTTGAGTTCGGCGGTGCGTTGTCAACCCCTTAGCCGGGCGTTATGCAACTCAGGTAAATTTAGGAGTTCAATCTTTTGGGATTTCTCCGGCCATTTGTTTTGTGTTGTCGGCAAATGAGCACTTTTGCCCTCAAATCCGTGGTTCACTCAAGCCGTAAAACAGCTAAGGTTCTTTGTTTGCCTCAATCAGTTTTAGCGCTGGCGCGTTGTGAATCTTGCGGGCGCAAAGTGTGGAAAGGGCAAGTTTATCGAGCATTTTTTACTTGCTGAAGTTTTCGCTCGTTGAGTTTGTCTCATTCAAAAGCTTGGTTTGTTGTTGAACGGTGGACTTTGTTTTGGCGGCTTATTTATCACGGCTCTGGCTTCGGTTGGTTCTTGAGTTACTCAACCATTACAATTGTGGCTTTTGGTCGTGTAAAGTCGGTCAATCTTATTGAATTTGCATAACAAACGGCTCAAGAGGGATTGCCAACGCGTGGCGGCTTTAGTTCAAAATTGAAGTTCAGTGTTTACAGTGTGTTTTTTGAGTTCGGCTATGCGTTGTCAACCCCTTAGCCGGGCGTTATGTGCTTAAAATATAAAGGTGAATATGGCAGTTTTAGAAATTCTTACAGCACCAGATCCAAGGCTTAAGATTACAGCAGAGAAAGTTCAGGATATTGAATCGGTTCAGAAATTAATCGATGATATGTTGGAAACCCTATATTCAACTGATAATGGTATAGGTCTAGCTTCAGTTCAAGTGGGCCGTAAAGAAGCGGTTGTTATTATTGATCTTTCAGATAATCGAGATCAGCCATTGATATTGATTAATCCTGAAGTAGTGAGTGGTAGCAACAAAGCTTTAGGTCAAGAGGGGTGTCTTTCAGTTCCAGATTATTATGCTGAGGTGGAACGTTATACATCAGTTGTGGTATCGGCGTTAGATCGAACAGGTCAGCGAATCACGATCGAAAGTGATGATTTTCTGGCTATCGTTATGCAGCATGAAATTGACCATCTTTCTGGTAATTTATTCATTGATTATCTTTCGCCGTTAAAGCGTCAAATGGCGATGAAAAAGGTGAAAAAGTACGTCAAATCGCACTCTCAACCACGCACATAACAAACGGTTAAAGAGGGATTCGCAACGCTCGGCATTTTTGTTTTGCGTTTATTTCAGTGGTTACGGTGTTGTGCGGTGAGTTGGTAGTTGCGTTGCTCACCCCTTAACCGGGCGTTATATGTTTGAATTGGCTAGTGTACAAAAGGAAACAAAGAATGTTTGAAGAACTAAAAAATAAGCATAAAAATCATGTGTATAGTTTAGAAGCGGCATACTCGGAATCTCAAAAGTTATCTTTATCCCCAGAATTGCTTGAATATCGTGCGCTAGACAAGAATGACTTCAACAAACTATTTCAAATCGTGGACATGCTTCAGGCTCAGTTGGGTTATGATCATCTAGCTGGTGCGTGCTTGCTAGTCCATTCGAACCTTAAAAATGCCTTTGCCAGATATGGCTACAAATCTGAAATAATCTTGGGTGATGCAATTGTTAATGGTACTCCATATATGTCTTGTAACTTAGACGATTTGAAGGAGCAGCTTGCAGAAGGTATTGAACATAAAGGTCAAAAAATACATAGTTGGCTACTTTTAGAAAACGGACAGTTTTTTGATGCAACAATTGTTCGAGATCTGACTGATGGAAAAATGGCAGCAGAATTGTATTGTTTCGATGTACATAGTGACGAAAATGGTAATGTTATCGAGTACAAACCGCTCTTAGTAGGTTCTGACTTTGTAGAGAGGACTAATCCAGTTTATTACGCACACATATAACAAGCAATTTAAGAGGGATTCTCAACGCTTGGTATTTTTGCTTCTACTTCAACTTTAGTGGTTACGGTACAATGCCTTAGGTTGGGTGGTAGCGTTGTTCACCCCTTAATTGGGCGTTAGCTTAAATATTTTAGGTTAGAGTGTATGTCGAAGAAAAAGAAAAAAGCTTCAAGGAACCCTTCAAAGAAAAGCTCCAACGAAGCCTCTATTATGAATAAGTCTTCAAAGCTTACTAAGTTTTTGGGGTTTTTAGGGGGTAGTGGTTTGCTGTTAATGATGCTAAAAGTATCGTTTGACTATTTTGATAAAGGCGTAGCCATATCGTTCACCAAACCTTTAAATTCTGGTTACGAATTCAAAGTAACTAATAACAGCCCGATAGATTATACCGTTGAAAAGCTAAGGGTTTATCCAGACTTTAATCAAAAAATCGTTTTTACTCTTACACAAGATATCCTTGCTGAATTACAAGTAGACGAAGATGGTGTTTTAATTCCAGGTGGTAATGAAACATATATTCCTGCGTACGAATTTAAAGAGTTAGATGGTGTCGAGATAGAATCAAACCGAAGTGAAGCGTTTAGAGTTCCACCGTTATCTGCTAGAGATTACTATAAGCCAGAGGCTATGATAGTCTTTATTGAATATGAAGTAATGCCGACCAATTCATTTATTAGTGCTTTTCATAGACAACTCACTGTCTTCGGGTGGGTAAACTCAGTCACAAAGAATAAGTATTTAGTTTCAGGTGACTATTGGACTCCCCTAAGCTTGAATTCTGAAATATCAGCTTTGGAAACTGCATGTAGAGATACTGAATGGTTCTCTAAAAGTTCAGAGTGCAAAATTTAAGCTAACAAACGCTTCAAGAGGGACTTCCAACGCGTGGCATTTTTATTATGCGTTGATTTTGGTGATTACGGTGTTATGCGGAAACTTGGTAGTAGCGTTGTCAGCCCCTTAAGCGGGCGTTATGTTTTATTGAGCCTCAGCAAGATCAATTCACAAGTTTTAATGGGAAAACCTGGTCTAATTTAAAGGGTTTTCTGTTCTAATTTGTTGATATTATGAGTTTATTGTTCTTTTTGGTTGCTATTGAAAGTTGATCGATGCTTGAGTTTATTCGGCCAACTCTGCTCTGATAAATTGTGTACAAAAAAGGTTCGATTTTTGCTGAAAAGTCTCTTTCTTTTGTGTTGATTGTTCATTGATTCCATCGGCTATTTCGCTTCAGCATGTTTGGGATCTCACAGGCATCTTGCTTGCTGGCAGTGTTTGGTTAGCGCAAGTTTATCGATGCTTTTGCGCTTTTTCCGGCTCTGCTCTGATAAATTGTGTACGCAAAAGATTCGATTGGTGCTGAAAGGTCTCTTTCTTTGGTGTTGTTTGCTCATTGATTCCGCAGGCTATTTCGCTTCAACTTATTTGGGATCTTATCGGCACCAATGATTGCTGAAAGTAGGCAAGTTTATCATTTTGAGTTAAACTGCTTCGAACAAATGAATTTTGTAAAAGTTCAATATAATCAATAAGTAATAAAACATAAC
>NZ_CAWNMS010000098.1:0-4910 GCF_963875605.1 Vibrio sp. V04_P4A5T148 | reverse complement strand
AGTATGAATTATGCCATAGTAAACCAAAAGTACCGCTTACCTGCTGACAGCTCATTTTCAATTGCTGAATTTTTTCTTCTGCGGCATCAGTTACACCTAACCCTAAGTAAACAGCATCAATCACCGTACATTCCATCACCACCAGCGGCCTGATTCGAAGGTTCAATTGCTCCTGAGCCACGGGATCAAAAGCAGGATATTCAAAACAGGTGCCGCAGCGAAAACCCGGCCTGTCGGCATAACCAAGTGTAGAATCATAAGTCATACCTGCACCCGCCCAAGCACGCATGGTGGTGGATTGTTCCCAGCGCAGGTAGTGCATTCGTCCACCCCATACATGTTGATCAATACTTTCTTCCGCACAGATACGTTTCAGCCGTTCTGCTTCTTGCTTAATCAATTCAGGCTGCTGAAAAGTACCGTAACTAGGATGCAACCCTATTTCATGACCGCGTTCGTGGATTCGGCGCATCAAATTCCGGATCACAGGATGCTCAGGCTCATAATCGGTGTCATGAGAATGATTACCACCACAGATAAAATAAAATGCACTTTTGATGTTGTTAGCTTCAGATATATCCATCAACCACTCAAAGGTGTTGTAAGGATCGGCTGGGTGTAGCTGACTGCGTGTCGCAAGTTTAACATAGGGCGCAGCAAAAAAAGCCTTGAGATCGCGCCGTTTCAGCAGGTGCCCCGCCATCATCCGGCCGATGGTCGGCCAAGGTTTAAAACCATACATGCTCGGGCTATCTACATCGTGCGAGACCTTAATACTGAACTCATGTTGCTTTAACTCAATATCAGGCCAAACACGCTGAATAACCTGCCCTAGAATCATCAGCCATTCATCAACAATTGGGCGCTCAAGATAACCATGTTGATAAGCGTGAGAAAAAACCGCTGGAAAGCGTTGATGATTATCTAAATCCTTACGTCCAACTTCTTCTAACCTCGTTAGCGTCCAGTAGGTTAAACTGAGAATATCGTAGTGTAAAATTGCTCCTTGCTCAGTAAACTCAATAAGCGGGTCTGGTAGTGCGTTTAAGGAAGGGGCTGGTATGTAGTCTTCGATTGGCGCTATAAAGCCTTCGCTGGAAGCTTGCCACTGCTGACACGGGAAATCTGAACGCGACTGATGAAATATGCCTTGCAACCTAGCGAACGTTATGGAACCCTGACTATCATTTAAATAAAATTGTAGTGTATTAGGTTGTTGAGCCAGTATAAAACGATGGCCAAAACGTTCAAATAAAATGGTCTCGAGCCAACGTATTGCACCCTCAGAAAAATGAATCATGTATTACCTATCTTGGAGTTTACCTGCCGTAGCAATGTTGCTAAAAGATTTTATAGAGTGAGTAATCATTCGTTCAAAACTAAGCTTGACCTTTTAGGGCTTTTTTAAAATGAATTGCCGTATTTAACCAACGCGAAGGTCGATGAGTGAGTGCAAAGTATGGAGTTTGTTTTGCGCCAAAAGCTCTGAAGAAACGTTCAACTGGTTCAATCATCGAACCTTCAAAGTCAAATCGCTTTGTAACAGTTGATGCAAATTTAATTGCTTCCCACATACAAAGGCTCGTTGCACCACTATTTCTTAGATCAGGATCACCACCACCCATTAAGTAATACGCCGATTCACTATCCCAAACCAGCAAAACACCTGCATGATTTCTGCCTTCGTTATCTTGAGCAATAAACCAGCGACATTGCTTACGCTTTTTGGCTTGGTTTACGATATTTTCTACAAAGTGTTCAGAATACGGCATAGACAACCCTTGCCGGCTAAATGTCAATTGATTTAATTCAAAAAAATCACTAATTGGTAAATCACTGTTGACTACTAAGCCAAAACGATTCTCAGCTTTTCTAATTTCACGTCGTATATTATCCTGTGTTTCTTCCCATATGGAATTGATATCGTCTAAAGAGCTGATAACATACGTATAACGAGTGGACTGTTCAAACCCTTTCCAATAAAACGGTAACCAATTAGTGTTTGAATAATGCCAATTTTGATTAAAGTAATGATGTTGAGGTAACTGCTCGATAAGCGCTTCCATCAGATCTTTTTCACGGGACAACTGCTTGCTGTATTTTCCATGAGCCGGACGAATCCAAGGACCTAAGTTTTGCGTGAGTGATGGTTGGGTCAACAACGTTAGTCCATACTTCTTTTTTACCACGTAAGGCATTGATGCCTGTATCTTGTTGCCTTTTTCAACGATACATACATCCCAACTTTCTCCGGCGACGGTGTCTAACCACCAAGCTTGACTGAAAATTGGAATAGTAGGTTCTTCTTCGCACAATTGACGATATTTTTCTTTATTGATCATTGATTCGCTCAAAATTTAAAATTAAGTACGAAAAGCAAAGCTTTTTTTAAGCTGAAGTTTATATCAATAAAAATATAACCATCGGGTGTCGCCACAGCTTTTCTTCCTTTATAACGCACTATCGCACCCGGCAGCTCAATATTGCCCTTTCTCTCGTACTCTTCGACGACCCATCGCTGGCCTTTAAAAATACCTTTGGGTTGATCATAAGCATTAAGCCAAAGCTCTGTACCACGTAGCACATGCCAAATTCGTTCTATCGGCCAATTTTGCCAATCTATAATTTCTTTATGTTCTTCGGATTTTAAGTTTCTGGCTCGAAAGGTTGAACTATGACTTGGCTGGGGAATTCGTGGTGCTGAACCCGATTTTATAGCCTGGATTGCTTTTAGAAGCAGAGAAGACCCAACACCACCAATTAGCTTATCCAACCTCTCAGGTGACTTGGTTCCTAAAGGGATATGCACACGTTCCTGAAAGATGATATCTCCAGTATCTTCACCTTCATCAATATAATGGACCGTTACACCTGGGTTCATTTCTATATTATAGTATTGCCAAAAATCTGGATTAGGCCCACGATACTCTGGCAACATCGATGGATGTAGATTTATAACCCCAAGTTTTGGAATATCTATTAAATCTTTTTTAAGGAGTTGAGACATGCTAAAAACTACAATCAGGTCAGGGTTGAGATCCTTAACCCAAGATGTAATAGCAACATCATTTCCCTTATATATTTTATTGTAGGGGACTGCTTTATCAAAACAAAACTTTTCAAGACTTATACCGCGCTTAAAAACACTGTGATAAACGCCTTTCAAAACACGATGAAATTTACTTTTACTGTTAGGTTGCCATCCACGCGGCATAGACTCTAAGACGCCGACGACATCAAATCCATTATCGTAAATTGGTTTTAAAATACGAGAAATACCACTCGTAATTATTATAACACGCATACACTAATCACCAAAAATTCAATTTATTAATAGTTGCAATATTCAGCTTTCTTATGCTCTTCTTTATATTTTTTTTAAATTCAGTCTCCGCATCTAATTCTGGACATATTTCTTTTAAAACTTTTGAATTCATTAATGTATCTGAAGCCCACAACCTCAAGTTTCCTCTGAACCAATGTTCTTCCGGAATTGGCCAACCCATTTTGTCTTTTCGCCAGGTAATTTCATCAGGTAGTTTTTTGTCGAATGCTAGGCGAGCCAAGTATTTAGTCCAACCATTATGCATTTTATAACATGCAGGAACTTGAGCTAAAAACTCGACTAATCGATAGTCCATAAAGGGCATTCTGGATTCTATACTGTGTCCCATTGAAACACGATCAGAGTAATGAATAAGGTTAATTAATCCCTTTTCGATAGCAGATTTTAATTCTAAATTTAATTCAGTAGGTGGTTGTCGCCCTTTTATTTTTTTGAATAGCGCTTGATAAGCTTTCATACCGAAGATGAACTTAAAATTTGCCATTAAAAAACTAAGCAGTAACGTTTTTTTCGCACCTGGTATTTTTAAGAAATAAAAGAACTCTTTATATATGTCAATCAATGAAATTGATGTTAAATAACTAGCAATGTAAGGTAGATACCCAGCTAACTGCTCATCAGCACCTTGGCCATCTAAAGTTACCTTTACACCTGATTCTTTCACTTTCATAAAGGTGTGCCAACCAGACATACAGGTACTTTCTGGTGGATTTTCCATGGCCCAAATCATTTTTTGATGCTCAACAGGAATATCACCTTCCTGTGGCTCTATTTGATTTGAATTAACATTCAGCGCCTTTGCTAGAAGGTCTATATATACGCTTTCATCACAATTCTGGGTACCATCAGACTTATAAACAGAAGAAAAAGTTTCCTGCAGATCAGCTTTACCTTGAGCTTTTAACTGTTCGTTGACTAGGTAAACAATCGAGCTACTGTCTAAACCGCCTGAAAGTGCAGAACCCACTTTTACGTCGGCTCTTAAGCGTAGTCTTACCGCATCTGCTAGTAGGTCGTAATATTGTTTGGCGTATTCTTTGGCTTTATTGGGGCAGAAGCGTTCTTTGCTGGTATTAGTGGTTAATTCCCAGTACCGAGTAAACTTCGGTTGATTGAGCAGTTGTTCTTTGCTACCAAGAAAGTAGTGTGCAAAAGGAAAACGATAAACGTTAGCGAAAGCCGTTTCTGCATCGTACTCATTAGGCCCGTTTTCCACGTAGTTTTTCAGGTAGCTTTTGTTGGGTGCTTTTTCTACCAATCCACTAGCATAGAGACCTTTAACTTCACTACAAAATACAAATTTATTATTATCTAAGCTGTAATAAAGCGGTTTTTTCCCAAATCGGTCACGTGATATAAAAAAAACATCCTCTTTCTTATCATATAGAACGAATGCCCACATACCATTAAAACGGTCAAGACAATTTACTCCCCAGTAATCATATGCCGCCATAATGACTTCCGTATCGGTATCATTATTGAATCGATATCCTACATCAATAAGCTCTTTTTTTATTTCTATATAATTATAAATTTCGCCATTAAAAGTTATTATATATCTATC
>NZ_CAWNMS010000097.1:0-5151 GCF_963875605.1 Vibrio sp. V04_P4A5T148 | reverse complement strand
GTTGTGAGATTTATACCATATAATAAAGTCATTGTATTAAAGATAATAATTATTCTTCAACTCACCACATTACTAATTTATCTCAATGCAAACATTGTTGATGTTGGTGAGATGGGAGTTGCCTTACACTTACTTATAGAGTTTGTGGGCTTGACAAGTTTGTTATTTGCGATGTTTTGGGTAAAAAAAAAGCTCTACTTCCATATCCACTTTTTTTTCTTCCTTTTACTAATATGTTGGATAGCTTTTCGAATAGTTTTTGATTTAAATGATCTTGAATATTTAAAACAACTAACAGTGGCTACCACTGGTGGCGTTTTATTGTTTTATATTACAGGTGCATCACTAGGTTTAACGAGGCATAGTCTGGCTAGCCTTAGGAGTGATATAAAGATAGAAAAATATATTATTTTACTTTTTTATTTTCTATCTATCTGGATGCTCTACAATTTCTCTCATCGCCTACATGATTCGCTTTTCTACTTAAAAGATATTGATGGTAGCTATCAAAGGTCTGGAAATTTCTTATCAATTTCATTTATTATTGTTTCATTCGCTTACCTTAATCTAGTATTAAAGAATATTGCTCAAGGTGCTACTATTTTAGCTAGGTTTTTCTGGTTGTCCGTATATACCTTATCAACCTTGATGGCATTAGTTGGATCACAGCTTTTTGGCTCTAATAGCGCAACCGCTGTTATTTTAGGTGTTTATCTTATTACGCTGGTTATGTCTCTTGTAACTGCTAAAAAAACAGTCTGGCTGAGCTATCTCAAGCATAAACTAGTCTTACCTTGGTCGAAGCGCCTAGTGAAAAATCTTAGCCTGATGGCTCTAATTGGCTTAGCTATTTTTGTAGGGGCACTGGTGCTGATTATAGGTATATCAGGTTTTGATATTACTAGTTTGCGGTTACTAGGCTTTGGTTCTGGTTCTAATGCTTCTTTACTAAGCAGAGTGGATATTTTATTAGAAACTGGAGCTAATCAACTCAACTATGCTCCCTTCTTAGGTAACATAAATGTTGCTTATCTTACCACTGGTAATGCAGGCAAAACTCTGCATAGTTTTTTCCCTTATGTGATGGCTAACTTGGGGCTGGTAGGATTACTAGCCGTGCTGACTCTTTTTACGAATGTACTACTACAGCTTTATCGTGAGACTAAGCAAGCTAAGTATGCTGGGCTTTATGGTTATCAGCTAAGTATGGTTGCACTTTATTCCATTTTTCTGTTTCTCTATATTCTATTTTTTGCGAACTTGTCCACTGGTATCGAGTGGCCTGTTCTTTGGTTTACGCTTGGTTTTATATCCAAGCCTTTGGGTTTTAGATAATGAAAAATATTCATATAACACTAACAGAGTTTCGGAACGAATCTCGTGTACTTAAAGAAATTTCATCACTTGAGGCTTCTGAAACCTTTGACTCTTTTACTGTTATCGCGCTTGGCGCTGATGATCTGCCTATTGCAGACTCTATAAAGTCAAAAGCAAAGGTCTGTAGAATCAGGTTGCTAACTCGAAAGTTGCCTAAAAGTGCATTTTTTCAGTTGTTCAAGTTTATTGAATTTATGTTCAAATGCTTATTGATGGTGAGGAAGGAAAAAGCCCAGGTTGTCAATATCCATACCCTCGCTCTTTTGCCATTAGGGTGGCTACTAAAGAAGTTATTTAAGGTGAAGCTGGTTTATGATGCCCATGAACTGGAAACTGAAAAGAATGGGCTGAACGGCTTTCGCCAGCGCATCTCTAAGTATATAGAATCTTTATTCATCCGTTCGTGTGATTTAATAATCGTAGTGGGCGAAAATATTGCAGACTGGTATGCCAATGCCTACAAGATAGAACGCCCCTTAGTTGTGAAAAACTCGCCCAGGTTTCGTCTGCAAGCTAAAAAAAACCTCTTCCGTGAACGTTTGGGTATTTTGCCAAATCAGAAGATTTTGCTTTATCAAGGTGGCTTGATGAAAGGGCGTGGTGTGCAGCTCATATTGGACGCTTTCAAAGAAAGAAAAGATAGTCATGTGGTCGCTGTTTTTATGGGGTATGGGGATTTAACAACTGAAGTAGAGCAGGCAGCAAAAAACCATCAGAATATTTTTTACTTTCCAGCCGTTTCACCTAATGTTGTCCTTGACTATACTGCCTCTGCCGATATTGGTATTTCGTTAATTGAGAATACCTGCCTTTCTTATTATTTTTGTATGCCAAATAAGCTCTTTGAATATGCAATGGCAGGTATACCTGTGATCGTCTCTGATATGAAAGAAATGGCTGAGGCTGTTCAGGCAGCAGATTTTGGGGTGGTGCTTACCGAGTATTCTGTTGAAGCGCTCAATGAAGCGGTGGATCGCTTGGCTGAACGAGATCTAACCGAGTTATCGAATAATGCTTACCAGTTTGCGCAGGGTCAGGCTTGGGAGCAACAGGAAAGGGTAATGCTTGAAGGGTATCAGAGGATGTTAGCATAATGATAAAAATTCTTGATTACGGTATGGGTAACTGCGGCTCGATAAAGAATATGTTACGTTACCTAGGAGCAGAGGCAGAGATTGTTGATCAATCAGTTGGTTTGGAAAATTCTAAAGCTATTATTCTGCCGGGGGTTGGTTCTTATGATCACGGTGTGAAACATTTGGAGCCTTTCAAGGCCATGTTAGAACAAAAGGTATTACATGAGAAAATACCTTTCCTGGGCATTTGTCTTGGTATGCAGCTTGTTCTTGAAAAGAGTGAAGAAGGGCAATTACCAGGATTGGGGTGGATTAAAGGCGAGGTCAAACGCTTTGATTTCTCTAAGCTCACTAGCGAACAACGCCACGTAATCCCTCATATGGGATGGAATGAAATTTTTCCCGCTGAATCACCAGAGATTTTGCAACCACTTGAAGCAGATCGCCGAGATCGCTTTTATTTTGTTCATTCATATCATGCGGCAGATGTACCAAGTGAGAATAAATTGGCTATCTGTCATTATGGTTATGAATTTACTTGTGCCATTCGCAAAAATAATATCTTCGGTGTTCAGTTTCATCCTGAAAAAAGTCATAAGTTTGGCAAACAGCTTTTCAAGCAGTTTATAGAGTTAATCCAATGTTAAAAAAGCGTGTTATCCCTGTTTTGCTATTGCAGGATGGTGGTTTGGTTAAAGGTGAAAAATTTAAAAAGCATAAGTATGTAGGTGATCCTATTAATGCGGTAAGAATTTTCAACGAAAAGGAAGTTGATGAATTGGCTTTTGTTGATATTTCTGTCGGTGTTAATCGTGGTGAGCCTGATTATGAACTAATTGGTGACATGGCTTCTGAAGCTTTTATGCCAATCGCGTATGGTGGTGGTATTAGCCGTGTTGATCAGGTTGAGAAATTATTTCGGCTTGGTGTTGAAAAAGTCATTATCAATAGTGAATTTCATCTGAACCCAGAGTTGGTCACAAAATGCAGTCAGATTGCTGGTGCTCAAAGCATTGTAGTAGCGATTGATGTTAAAAAAAGCTTGTTTGGCAAATATGAGGTATACACTAAAAATGGCACCTGTAAAACTGGCACTTGCCCAATCGAGTATGCAAGAAAGGCACAGCAATACGGTGCAGGTGAGATTATTTTAACGTCTATTGACCGCGAGGGTTCAGCGCAGGGCTTAGATCTTGATTTAATTAAAAAAGTCACATCAGTCGTTGAAATACCTGTAATTGTGCAGGGTGGTGTTGGTAGTTTAGAGCATATTAAAGATGCTGTTAAAATGGCCGGAGCTTCAGCCGTTGCTGCGGGTACATACTTTACTTTTCATGGAAAGTACAAGGCGGTACTTTTGACTTATCCTGCTTTCCATGAGCTTGAATATTTATTTTTAGATTGAGGTTTTATGACTAACAGTAGCTATCAAATGTGTACTCGCTGTGTGATGGATACAACAGATCCTGAAATTACATTTGACGAGCAAGGTATGTGCAACCATTGTCATGAATTTGACAATGTAATCAGTAAGCGTTGGTTTCCGAACGAAGAAGGCAAGCAGCAACTGGAGCAGATATTCAATCGAATCAAGGAAGAGCGCAAAAATTACGAGTATGACTGTATCCTTGGTTTAAGTGGTGGTCTGGATAGTGCGTATCTTGCATTGGTAATGAAAGAGTACGGAATGAGGCCATTGGTTGTTCATGTTGATGCAGGCTGGAACAGTGAGCTAGCAGTATATAACATTGAAAAAATCGTCAAATATTGCGGCTACGATCTGCATACCCATGTGATGAACTGGCCAGAAGTTCGCGATTTGCAACTGGCTTACCTGAAAGCGGGTGTGGCGAATCAGGATGTTGTTCAGGATCATGCTTTTTTTGCATCGCTATATCATTTTGCTGTTGATAACAAAATTAATTATGTTATTAGTGGTGGAAATATTGCGACAGAATCTGTGATTGCATCGGCTTGGCAGCATGGCGCAATGGATGCTATTAACTTAAAGGCTATTCATAGAAAGTTTGGTAAGCTTCCGCTGAAAGATTATAAAGTTATTGGATTTCTACAATATTACTTTTACTACCCTTTTGTTAAGAAGATGAAGGTCATTAGACCGCTCAATTATTTACCTTACTCTAAAGACTTTGCACAAAAGGAACTGGAAGATAAAGTAGGCTATAAAGCATACGGTCGTAAGCATGGTGAGTCTCGCTTTACTAAATTCTTTCAAAACTACTACTTACCCACTAAGTTTAATATTGATAAAAGGCGCTCTCACTTAGCAAGCCGTATTCTTTCAGGTGATATTACAAGAGAAGAAGCACTTGATGAGCTAAATAAACCTTTATATGATGAGGCTGAATTAACAGAAGACAAACACTTCGTGGCGAAAAAACTTGGAATCACAGTAGAGAATTTAGATGAAATGACCAGTAGTCCTGGCCGTTCTTATAAAGAGTTTAAAAACTGGGACTCAAGATATAATATGATGAAGGGTTTGCAAAGATTTTTAAATAAAATGCTTAAAACAAAGGTCAGGATGCACTAACAAGGCTATTATGAAAAAAATAATACAAGACGTTTTTAAATATATCTTAGGTACGGCTGATTTTTCGTTAGTGACGCAGAGTAATAGTGGTTTTTTATATCCGATATGCTTGAATTTCACATTAGAAAACAATAGGTTTTATTA
>NZ_CAWNMS010000096.1:0-5366 GCF_963875605.1 Vibrio sp. V04_P4A5T148 | reverse complement strand
GCTCTTTAACAATATAAACCTATCAATCTGTGTGGGCACTCGTTGATGATAATCAAAAAAGATTTATCAATGAACTGAGTGACCAATCAGAATCAAGTTTACTTGATTTTGGCACAGTCAATTCATTGTTGTTCTGTTGGAACAACAATAGCTTTAAAATTACTTTTTTACTTTCGAGTAAGAGCAGTTTTGAAGTCAGTATTCATTGAGCCGGTCTTAGGACCAACAAAACTTTAATTGAAGAGTTTGATCATGGCTCAGATTGAACGCTGGCGGCAGGCCTAACACATGCAAGTCGAGCGGCAGCACAGAGGAACTTGTTCCTTGGGTGGCGAGCGGCGGACGGGTGAGTAATGCCTAGGAAATTGCCCTGATGTGGGGGATAACCATTGGAAACGATGGCTAATACCGCATGATGCCTACGGGCCAAAGAGGGGGACCTTCGGGCCTCTCGCGTCAGGATATGCCTAGGTGGGATTAGCTAGTTGGTGAGGTAATGGCTCACCAAGGCGACGATCCCTAGCTGGTCTGAGAGGATGATCAGCCACACTGGAACTGAGACACGGTCCAGACTCCTACGGGAGGCAGCAGTGGGGAATATTGCACAATGGGCGCAAGCCTGATGCAGCCATGCCGCGTGTATGAAGAAGGCCTTCGGGTTGTAAAGTACTTTCAGTCGTGAGGAAGGTGGTGTTGTTAATAGCAGCATCATTTGACGTTAGCGACAGAAGAAGCACCGGCTAACTCCGTGCCAGCAGCCGCGGTAATACGGAGGGTGCGAGCGTTAATCGGAATTACTGGGCGTAAAGCGCATGCAGGTGGTGGATTAAGTCAGATGTGAAAGCCCGGGGCTCAACCTCGGAACCGCATTTGAAACTGGTTCACTAGAGTACTGTAGAGGGGGGTAGAATTTCAGGTGTAGCGGTGAAATGCGTAGAGATCTGAAGGAATACCGGTGGCGAAGGCGGCCCCCTGGACAGATACTGACACTCAGATGCGAAAGCGTGGGGAGCAAACAGGATTAGATACCCTGGTAGTCCACGCCGTAAACGATGTCTACTTGGAGGTTGTGGCCTTGAGCCGTGGCTTTCGGAGCTAACGCGTTAAGTAGACCGCCTGGGGAGTACGGTCGCAAGATTAAAACTCAAATGAATTGACGGGGGCCCGCACAAGCGGTGGAGCATGTGGTTTAATTCGATGCAACGCGAAGAACCTTACCTACTCTTGACATCCAGAGAAGCCAGCGGAGACGCAGGTGTGCCTTCGGGAACTCTGAGACAGGTGCTGCATGGCTGTCGTCAGCTCGTGTTGTGAAATGTTGGGTTAAGTCCCGCAACGAGCGCAACCCTTATCCTTGTTTGCCAGCGAGTCATGTCGGGAACTCCAGGGAGACTGCCGGTGATAAACCGGAGGAAGGTGGGGACGACGTCAAGTCATCATGGCCCTTACGAGTAGGGCTACACACGTGCTACAATGGCGCATACAGAGGGCAGCAAGCTAGCGATAGTGAGCGAATCCCAAAAAGTGCGTCGTAGTCCGGATTGGAGTCTGCAACTCGACTCCATGAAGTCGGAATCGCTAGTAATCGTAGATCAGAATGCTACGGTGAATACGTTCCCGGGCCTTGTACACACCGCCCGTCACACCATGGGAGTGGGCTGCAAAAGAAGTGGGTAGTTTAACCTTTCGGGGAGGACGCTCACCACTTTGTGGTTCATGACTGGGGTGAAGTCGTAACAAGGTAGCGCTAGGGGAACCTGGCGCTGGATCACCTCCTTATACGAAGATTACACTGATGAGTGTCCACACAGATTGATGGTTTATACAGTTTAAGAGACGATGCTGGGTCTGTAGCTCAGGTGGTTAGAGCGTTCGCCTGATAAGCGAGAGGTCGGTGGTTCAAGTCCACTCAGACCCACCAATTCTTCCTCCCAGAAGATTGGCACACAGTATCACACACCTGATGGGGTTATAGCTCAGCTGGGAGNATAGTGTTTTTAAAAATGGTTTTCATTAGAAAATCGTGCTCTTTAACAATTTGGAAAGCTGACTGATAACAACGAACGTGTTTGTTGTTATCAAATAAAAGTTCTCAACATCAATACGTTTAACGTATTGATACCAAACACATTCAAGTGTTCTTGGGAAAGCTTACTACGGTAAGTTTTCAAAATTGAGTCCGGCAAAATCAAACGTCTCTCGCTCATTCAAATAATGAGAGACAACCTTGGTGACTTGTCTACAACACGAAACTTCTTCGGGTTGTATGGTTAAGTGACTAAGCGTACACGGTGGATGCCTTGGCAGTCAGAGGCGATGAAGGACGTAGTAACTTGCGATAAGCGTAGATTAGGCAGTAACAGCCACTTGAGTCTACGATTTCCGAATGGGGAAACCCACGTGCATAAGCACGTATCCTTACCTGAATACATAGGGTAAGGAGGCAAACCGGGGGAACTGAAACATCTAAGTACCCCGAGGAGAAGAAATCAACAGAGATTCCGAAAGTAGCGGCGAGCGAAATTGGACTAGCCCTTAAGCTTTTAATGATGCAGGTGAAGCCTCTGGAAAGTGGCGCAATAAAGGGTGATAGCCCCGTAACTGTTCCATCATTATAAGTGAAATCGAGTAAGGCGGGACACGTGTTATCCTGTCTGAACATGGGGGGACCATCCTCCAAGGCTAAATACTACTGACTGACCGATAGTGAACCAGTACCGTGAGGGAAAGGCGAAAAGAACCCCTGTGAGGGGAGTGAAATAGAACCTGAAACCGTGTACGTACAAGCAGTAGGAGCAGGCTTTGTCCTGTGACTGCGTACCTTTTGTATAATGGGTCAGCGACTTATATTCAGTGGCAAGGTTAACCGAATAGGGGAGCCGTAGGGAAACCGAGTCTTAACTGGGCGATTTAGTCTCTGGATATAGACCCGAAACCGGGTGATCTAGCCATGGGCAGGTTGAAGGTTGAGTAACATCAACTGGAGGACCGAACCGACTAATGTTGAAAAATTAGCGGATGACTTGTGGCTAGGGGTGAAAGGCCAATCAAACTCGGAGATAGCTGGTTCTCCCCGAAAGCTATTTAGGTAGCGCCTCGGACGAATACTACTGGGGGTAGAGCACTGTTAAGGCTAGGGGGTCATCCCGACTTACCAACCCTTTGCAAACTCCGAATACCAGTAAGTACTATCCGGGAGACACACGGCGGGTGCTAACGTCCGTCGTGGAGAGGGAAACAACCCAGACCGCCAGCTAAGGTCCCAAATTACTACTAAGTGGGAAACGATGTGGGAAGGCTCAGACAGCCAGGATGTTGGCTTAGAAGCAGCCATCATTTAAAGAAAGCGTAATAGCTCACTGGTCGAGTCGGCCTGCGCGGAAGATGTAACGGGGCTAAGTAGTAAACCGAAGCTGCGGCAATACAGTTTACTGTATTGGGTAGGGGAGCGTTCTGTAAGCCGTTGAAGGTGTGTTGTAAAGCATGCTGGAGGTATCAGAAGTGCGAATGCTGACATGAGTAACGATAAGGGGGGTGAAAAACCTCCCCGCCGGAAGACCAAGGGTTCCTGTCCAACGTTAATCGGGGCAGGGTAAGTCGACCCCTAAGGCGAGGCTGAAAAGCGTAGTCGATGGGAAACGGGTTAATATTCCCGTACTGCTTATAATTGCGATGGGGGGACGGAGAAGGCTAGGTGGGCCAGGCGACGGTTGTCCTGGTTCAAGTGCGTAGGCTAAGAGACTAGGTAAATCCGGTTTCTTGTTAGGCTGAGACACGACGTCGAGCTGCTACGGCAGTGAAGTCATTGATGCCCTGCTTCCAGGAAAAGCCTCTAAGCTTCAGATTATAAGCAATCGTACCCCAAACCGACACAGGTGGTCGGGTAGAGAATACCAAGGCGCTTGAGAGAACTCGGGTGAAGGAACTAGGCAAAATGGTACCGTAACTTCGGGAGAAGGTACGCTCTTATTGGTGAAGTCCCTCGCGGATGGAGCTGACGAGAGTCGCAGATACCAGGTGGCTGCAACTGTTTATTAAAAACACAGCACTGTGCAAAATCGCAAGATGACGTATACGGTGTGACGCCTGCCCGGTGCCGGAAGGTTAATTGATGGGGTTAGACTTAGGTCGAAGCTCTTGATCGAAGCCCCGGTAAACGGCGGCCGTAACTATAACGGTCCTAAGGTAGCGAAATTCCTTGTCGGGTAAGTTCCGACCTGCACGAATGGCGTAATGATGGCCACGCTGTCTCCACCCGAGACTCAGTGAAATTGAAATCGCTGTGAAGATGCAGTGTACCCGCGGCTAGACGGAAAGACCCCGTGAACCTTTACTACAGCTTGGCACTGAACATTGAACCTACATGTGTAGGATAGGTGGGAGACTTAGAAGCGCAGTCGCTAGATTGCGTGGAGTCGACCTTGAAATACCACCCTTGTCGTTTTGATGTTCTAACGTAGGCCCCTCATCGGGGTTGCGGACAGTGCCTGGTGGGTAGTTTGACTGGGGCGGTCTCCTCCCAAAGAGTAACGGAGGAGCACGAAGGTGGGCTAATCACGGTTGGACATCGTGAGGTTAGTGCAATGGCATAAGCCCGCTTAACTGCGAGAATGACGGTTCGAGCAGGTACGAAAGTAGGTCATAGTGATCCGGTGGTTCTGAATGGAAGGGCCATCGCTCAACGGATAAAAGGTACTCCGGGGATAACAGGCTGATACCGCCCAAGAGTTCATATCGACGGCGGTGTTTGGCACCTCGATGTCGGCTCATCACATCCTGGGGCTGAAGTCGGTCCCAAGGGTATGGCTGTTCGCCATTTAAAGTGGTACGCGAGCTGGGTTTAGAACGTCGTGAGACAGTTCGGTCCCTATCTGCCGTGGGCGTTGGAAGATTGAAGGGGGCTGCTCCTAGTACGAGAGGACCGGAGTGGACGAACCGCTGGTGTTCGGGTTGTCATGCCAATGGCATTGCCCGGTAGCTAAGTTCGGAATTGATAAGCGCTGAAAGCATCTAAGCGCGAAGCGAGCCCTGAGATGAGTCTTCCCTGGCACTTTAAGTGTCCTAAAGGGTTGTTCGAGACTAGAACGTTGATAGGTTGGGTGTGTAAGCGCTGCGAGGCGTTGAGCTAACCAATACTAATTGCCCGTGAGGCTTAACCATACAACACCGAAGGGGTTTTGTGGGCTCAATTGAAGAACATTGAATGTGTGAATGAGAACGAAACAGCTTTCCGAATTAAGAAATTTGCTTGGCGACCATAGCGTTGTGGACCCACCTGATTCCATGCCGAACTCAGAAGTGAAACACAACAGCGCCGATGGTAGTGTGGGGTCTCCCCATGTGAGAGTAGGACATCGCCAGGCTTT
>NZ_CAWNMS010000095.1:0-5355 GCF_963875605.1 Vibrio sp. V04_P4A5T148 | reverse complement strand
CTATAGAATAAATAAAAATAAATAATTAAACAAACTATTGAATTAAATGGTTTATTTTAATGTATTTTTATTTCGTCGCATTGTTCGCCTCAAGGGCGGACAATGCATTCGCATTAGAGAGCATAGTAACTGCAACTTCTCAAGCAAGGAACCAAAGGAAGGATTACATGACAGGGGTCAGGGATGTCTACTATATGAATATTGAACAATCGATTAGGAATTAAATTCAATGAAAAATAAGATTTTCACTTTAACAGCATTATCTGTATCAATGATGTCTGGTTTCGCTAATGCTAATGCTAATGACACTGCTGCTGTCGGCGATAAAGAATACACTTTTACTGTAAGTGGGACGATTGCCCCATCGCTAGCAGTTCTTACTGATGGCGATGGCAATATTATGAACCAACCAGCGATTAATGCCAACTATGATATGTCAGCGTTGCAAGCTGATCCGTCGGCTGACATGAGTGTGACCCTCCTTGAGCGGGCTAAAATCAGCGCCGGCGCTGGTGAAACATCATTTGATTTAACCTTCAAGGCTAAGTCATTTACCTTTGATGGTACTAGTTGTCGTGATATAGATCACAACGCAGCGTCGACTGGTGGTCAAATTGGCTATGTATGTGGTAAGGACCATTGGATGTCGGTTCCAGGCGAAACAGATAAAGCGTTCAATGCATTGAAGGTTGTACAAGGTTCGGCTGTTTACACTACCAGTCTTGATCCAGATGTTGAATTTGGTGGTTTCACGATCAAACACACTAAAGGAGCAACTGGTCCATGGAAGACTGGAACCTATGAAAGTGTATGGGACCTAACGATTACTCCAAAATTCTAACTAGATAACTGCTAATAATTATTTAGAGAGCAAACTATTATAGTTGCTCTCTATTATATTTTTACTATTTTCCAAAAGAGAGCAGGTTTATAAATGAAGATTCATCGATCACTTACCAAGGTGGTTATTTTAGTAGGCATTAATTTTATTATTTTAGGACTGATTTTCCTGTCTAATTATGCGAGCGCAGGTTATTTTGAGATCTCGCCAATATTTCATGACACCCAAGGGGAACGTATTAGCTATATCATTAATTCACAAAATAAAACCGATGACCAATATATTAAAGTCAACGTAACAAAAATTCTATCACCCAATAATGACGATGAGGAAGAAATTGCGATTAATTCATTACGTGATATTCGGGTAATTCCTGACAAGCTGATTTTAAAGCCCAACGATCAACGCCGAGTACAAGTATTAGTACTTGCTCAGGATATAGACATGGAACAAGTTTACCGCATCTATTTTCAGCAAGTCACGGAAGATCAATATCATGGGACAAACCTTCTAAACAAGGATGTTTCAGCAACCTCCCGTGTTAGTTTAAGTTTAGGTGGGGTTATTCGCGTGCAACCGAAAGAAAATAAGCCAAATATCGTCGCTAATGACGATCATATCGTTAACCTAGGTAATTCACATTTTCAGATCGTATCAGAGTGCGTCGGTACAAGTATGGCTGATTGTGCATGGAAAAAGCCTGAAAAAAATATCAATGTTTACCACAACAATAACTATCATTGGCAAACCAGTGATGATAAGTCGGTAGCTGCGATTAAATATCGCTATCCACAGCAACTTAATAACTTGCTGACCCTTGAAAAAGATCGTTAGTCCTATTTGATTTTATATTTTGGTAAGTTTTCGAGATGTCTATTAATACAAAAACATGTCAACGATTGTTGTCACTGTTGATTTCTATAAATTCTATATCGGTATTCGCCGTTCCTGCTGGTTTCGAAGATTTGCTTGAACAACGTAATGAAGTTATTGAACTTCAGCACAATAATACTTTCATGGGCTATTACCAAGTTGTAATAAATCACGATACATTAACGTTTCTTGAACCGCAGCTTGTGTTTAATGACTTGAAATCAGTAGTACAAGAAGCGCATCATCAGGCGTTTCAAAATAAACTCAGCTTTGAATTTCCGTTGGTCAATGAACGCTATTGCGCGATTCAACCCAGCCAATGTGATATTAAAACTAATAAAGTATTACCCGTTTACGATCAAGACTCGCTGTCGATAAAGATCAACATCGATGCGGATTGGCTTAATCAACAGAGTGAGGCGGGCTATTATCGCACTGCCGACCGACACCAAAGACGCGCGTGGTTACAGTCGTTAAACCTTTCAACCCAAACAGGGTTTGATGATACTTATCAACTTGGCTTACGCGGTAATACCACTATAGGATTGGCAAATGATACTTATGTTGCGTTTGAGTCTAGCATCAGTAACACGCATGATGAAACAAAAAGTATTATTGATGCCGCATATTTAAGACATGATTTCGATCAACGTTGGTATCTAAAAGCTGGGAAATTAGCCAGTTACTCGGCTAATCGCTCTAGCGAGGGGGGCTTCAATCATCAGCTTTTACCAAGCAACACGGTCAATGGCCTGCAATTTGGCACTGGTATGCACTTTTATCAAGCGCCAACTGCTGATTTTGGTCAGCAAGACATCGATATCTTTAGCGCGACAGGCGGTAAAGCCGATTTCTATCTGTATGGCGTGCTCATTCATTCTCAGGCACTCAATTCCGGCTATAACCAAATTCAACGGAGTGATCTTCCTTCTGGTAGTTTTAATGTTGAAGTGAAAATATTTGAAGGTACAGAGTTTTCCCGTACTGAAGTTTATTCACTTCAAAGCCCATTGAGGGTGAGCGATGGCCGCGCGCAGTGGTTATTAAAACTCGGTCAAACCGAACAAAATGATCAAGCCGTTGTTGAGTTAGCTACATGGCTACCGCTTGAAGATAAAAACCTATGGCTGAGTGATATCTCGTTGGCATCACAAATGGGCCGAGATCATTGGTTAACCGAAATCGGCGTCTCTGCGACCGATACCTTTGCGCTAACTCCTGAAATTATCTCAAGATGGTCTTTAAACGGGCGTTTTATTGCTGGCCAGGAAAATGGTAACCAAATTCAAGGTTGGAGCTTAACCAATAGCATAAATCTGGATAAATTAAGTTTAACCACTGAAAATCGATCTATTAATCAAGATAACTGCATCAGTTCGGGTCTCTATACCTGCATGGATCAATGGCGAGTTAATGCAGGTACAAACTTATGGGGTAACAATATACGAGTCGGTTATGACGTAACCGAACGACGTTATGATCAGTTACAGCGTCCGGATACAAAAATTTCTCGTCGCAGTATCAGTTTGGGTCGTAATTTTAGATTCTCTGATCTTAACAGTAATTTAAGTGCGACCTGGTCAGAGAGCCAGTTGAGAGGTAAAGACAACGATAGCGTTTTTTATATGAATTTAACATTGTCGTTACGCAACAGCGATGATTCGTATTATTCATCAATTACCTATAACAACGGTGATAAGGCAATTAATGCAGGCTACAGTCGAAGTGGGAAAAACGATGAACAGCTAAACCTTCGTCTTGAGCAATATGATAGTGGTAACGTCAATCTCTCGGGAAATGTGAGAAAAAACTTTCATGAATTAGGCTCCTTATCTGGCGTTACCTATATCAATCGTAACGAGAAAAAAAGCAAAGAATCTGCATATCTTGGATACTCTGTCGGCTTTTCACTAGATGAAGAGGGCCAATTTGCAATGGGACGAACAGGAATTAATGACAATAGCGCCGCTATTATTATTGAAAGTGATTCTGGAGAGCCTGTACCACATTCAGTAAGCGGATTAGGTACTGAAACAGACTCTCAACCGATATTTCCACGGATAATGCATCCTGTATATGGCTATAAACAAAATACATACCGTATATCTGAAAGTAATATATCTAGTGGTTCTAGTATTCAATCTATAATCACTGGAACTGATAAGCGTAATGTATTTTTAACCCCAGGAAACATATTGATTCATAAGTTAAAAACAGACACACAATATTTCTATATTGGATCTATTCCTAATAAAAACAATTTTATGTCAAGTAAAATTGAAAATAGGGAAATATCAATGCTAGATATTGATAGTAAAGGAAACTTCTTTATTCAAACAACTGAAAAGATTGATAGCCTATCAATACGAAATGAAGATGAACGTTGGTATTGTTCATTTGATAATATAGAAAGTATTAATGGCATCCACCAAATAAGCGCTTTAACATGCTCTAAGGTTGACTAAATGATTTACAAAATTATATTTCTAACTTTGCTATTTTTCAGCAGCATACCACAAGCTGCTGAGCGTATGATTTACGGTAATTTTGTTGATACGGTTGACGAAAAGTACTCTTTTTATTCTCGTGATCTAAAAGATTTCATCGAAGATTTATCTTATAAGAATTATCATCTAAGCGTTGACTCTCCTCAAAACATAGGTCCCAAAGGTAATTTAATTAATCGAACGATATCTTTTTATATCTGTGAGCAATCTCTAATTAATTGTCTTAAAATATCTAATCAAGGTATTTCTTTGACTAAAAGTCAAATTAAAAGCATGAAAATAAAAGCTTCATTTCCTAATGATGATGTTTCTGCTGGTAGTTACTCTACGAGTTTTGTTTTAAGTTTAACTTCTATTGAGTAATAATTATGTTAGATACAAAATATGGCCACATAATAAAACTTATTTCATTGATTATATTTTCCAATATTGTTGACGCGAGTGTTTACGATATTTCAATACATAGTGGATTTTCAAGAAATGATATAGTTAGTCGATATGGCATTGGTTCTAAATATGACTTTGATACGTTTAGCGCCGAAGGCACATTATATACTAACAATGAAAATGATATGGAATTAAGCTCTTATCTAAGATATGAATATGATTTAGACCCTGAATTTAGCTTAGTTTACGGGTTGGGATATTATAAAGACGATAATAAAAGTGGTATTCAGTCAAAGTTAGAATTAGGTTATAAAATTAATAATAACCTCCAATGGTTTAGTTACATTAGCCTACATGAAGGCAATGAAGCAAGAAGTTTGAACACATGGTTCGGGCTTGGTTTGCGTTAGTAACCATTCAATATCATGAATGAGAAAAAACAGGAGTTAAGCAATAATATACATAAACCAAGAGTTGACAATGAACTTCAAGTAGATGAGATAAATAAATTAGATAACAAAGAATTTAATATTAATTACCATGAGGAATTTAGTTCTACTAAAGAAGTTAAAATAGTGCAATACGCTGCTTTCTCATCTCAGTTAAATAATGATGCTATTCTTTGGCTTTCTTATGTTACTGAAACTTTTCATGACCAGCCACTTAAAGTCTATGAGTTTACTCCAGGTAAGCCTGTTTTAGCTATTTTGTGCAGTGATCAAGATAACTGTAAATATGATTCTAAAA
>NZ_CAWNMS010000094.1:0-5372 GCF_963875605.1 Vibrio sp. V04_P4A5T148 | reverse complement strand
GGATGTGAGTATTCGTTACTATATCTGTTCTAAAGAATTAGAAGCCCAAACTCTGCTTGAAGCGACGCGTTCTCATTGGGGCGTAGAGGCCATGCATTGGTCCCTTGATACCGCATTTAGTGAGGACAACTCTCGTATTAGAGCCGATGATCGCGCAGAGGCTTTAGCAAGGATCAGGCAGATATGTTTGAACCTATTAAAGAGTGAAACCACCTTTAAAGGTGGCATTAAACGCAAACGGATGAACTGCGCAATGGACGAAAACTACCTAAGTAAGGTTCTCGAAAGCTTTACAGGGCGGTGATGTTCATGCGGTTTCCGTGCGGTGTTATGCGGTAAGTTGGCAGTAGCGTTGTCTGCCCCTTAAGCGGGCGTTAGCTTCTTAAAGGCTAGAATCCTCAAAATCTAAGCTCATTTGTTGTAAAAAATCAGCTTTTAGCATTCAATTTGCACAAGTTGGTTTTTGCGTTTTTTCTTGATGCTGATTTGGTCGAACGTGTTGAAAGTTCAGTGGTTTCAAAGTCGCTGAAATTCATCAAACCTCGATGCGTCAATGTTGTTGGACATTCCACACAGAAAGTTTGGTTTCATAAAAGGCTGCATCATCGCTGTGATCTTGCTTTCTTTGTCGCGGACTCTTAACCGTGGCCAACTTAACCTTGATCGTTTTGAGTTTTGGTAGCCAACTTCACAGCTTTTGGCGTTGGAAGTGTGTTTGTGTGATGCTTTTGCGTAAAATGCATTTCAAGCAAATGTGTTTAAAAAGTCATTGGTAAACAATGGGCTACGAAGCTAACAAACGCCTCAAGAGGGACTGTCAACGCGTGGCGTTTCCAGTCCCATTGAGCCGCAGTGGTTACGGTTGTGGTGTTTGAGTTTAGTGTTATGCGTTGCCAGCCCCTTAGGCGGGCGTTAGGCAAGGTGAGTTTTTATCAGCTAAAACGAGGAAATTGAGCGGTAAATTCCATGTTCTCAGGCTGGACTTAAGCAATAAATCGTCATCACATATTTGTTGTTTCTTGATCGTGTTGCGTTGCTTTTCGTTGAGAATTTAGCGGCAAAATAACCTTCAGCATCCAAACGTCCGCCGAGCATGCTACGCTCGTCACTTTTCTTCCAAATCGCTCAATTTGAGTTTTTTTGGTTTCTTTGCTGATTCAGAATTTTGGTTTATGAATGAATCGGTTAGTTAGTTTTAAGTTTGCAAAAAAGCCTGTTCTTTGTTTTTGAAAGTATCATTGTCAATCGGTTGGCCTAACAAACGGCTCAAGAGGGATTGCCAACGCTTGGCGATTTTAGTGCAAAATTGAAGTTCAGTGTTTAAGTGTGTTTTTTAAGTCCGGCGGTGCGTTGTCAACCCCTTAGCCGGGCGTTAGGCGATGAGGAGGGTTCATTGTTCGAAGTAGGTAAAATCTATAACCGTCGTTCTGATATTCACGGTGTATACAAAGGTCAACAGTATGGTGGCATTGCTACACCAGCTAATCATCCTTATGTCTTTATATTTACCAGTGATGCAGGTGAAGAGTTCGGCTATTCTGATGGTTTTGGTCCAGATGGTACGTTTAGGTATACAGGCGAAGGCCAAGAAGGTGACATGCAAATGGTCAAAGGTAATTTGGCTATCTTCGAACACCAGAAAAATAAAAAAGAAATCTTGTTGTTTGAGTCGACTACAAAAGGTTTTGTGCGTTTCGTCGGTGTATGTAGTTACATTGAACATCATATCGAGCAGAGACCTGACAAAAATAGTCAGCTTCGAGATGCTTTCATTTTTCACTTGGATGTACTTCCGCAGTCAAGGCTTCCCGGCGTAGAAAATGGAAAGGCTCCGTACTTGACCAAACCGACTAAAAGCAAATCACTTAAGCAATTACGCGATATCGCTACAGCTGTGACACCTAGTAATGTGGATGTTAAAGAACAAGTTGTTCACATCCGTTACCGTAGCGAGGCTATTAAGTTATATGCTAAAAAGCGTGCAAATGGGGTTTGTGAAGGTTGCAGAAGTAAGTCGCCCTTTGAAACGAAGGAAGGACCTTATCTAGAAGTCCATCATTTAACCAGGCTTGCTGACGGTGGTGCTGATTGCCCGGAAAATGTTATCGCTCTATGCCCTACGTGTCATCGGAGAGCGCATTATTCAATCGACAGCAAAGAATTCAACGAGCAGTTGTTAAAAGTAGCCCTTAGCATCGAAGAAAAAATCGCCTAACAAGCAATTTAAGAGGGATTCCCAACGCTTGGCATTTTTGCTTCTACTTCAAATTTAGTGTTTATGGCACAATGCTTTAGGTTGGGTGGTAGCGTTGCTCACCCCTTAATTGGGCGTTAGCTGAGGTTAAGAAAGATCATAATATTACGTGTTCATTTTTTCTTGGTCTGAGACTCTAGCTCTACACCTGAAAGTCAGCACTTTTCCAAGTATCTCGCCAGTGGCACTGTTCGTGAAGTGTTTGAACTAACCGAAGCCTTCTTACGGGAAGTGGTGTGTTTGTTTATTTCTTTGGTGTGGCTTCTTTGGTTTTGAAGCTCTTACGCGCTTAAATGGATTTCGCGCACTTGGTCGTTGGCTTCTTCGAAAGAATTCTTTGTAAATTGAAGTCTTAGAAGCTCGTCAGTTTTCCTGTTATTTCTTCTTTGCCAAGTACGTTTCGTGGGTTAGGTTTTAGTTTCTCAGTTGTCCGTTTTACTTTGTCGATTGAAAGCAATAATGTGTTTTAAATTAGGCCGTTGGGTAGCAAATCTCCGGCTAAAGTGCAGCAGCTAACAAACGGCTCAAGAGGGATTGCCAACGCGTGGCGACTTTAGTGCAAAATTGAAGTTCAGTGTTTACGGTGTGTTTTTTTGAGTTCGGTGGTGCGTTGTCAACCCCTTAGCCGAGCGTTATATGTCATCTAGTTCTGCACTCTATACTGCATATGAAATAGCACTTTTACTTTGTTGAGCGGTCGGCTTGTATTGTCTACAATAGCCAACTTTTTTACATGTTTTAGGTTATGAATATGAACGACACTACAGCTAAACCCGCTTTGCCGGATCACCTTGCTGGTAATCCTCGCAGCCCACACTATGTAGCGGAGTGCTTTGAACATCACATTGGCATTCGTCTAAATGGCAAAGAGCGTACTGATGTTGAAGAATACTGCATTAGTGAAGGGTGGGTGAAAATTCCGTCACCGAAAGCTAAAGATCGTTTTGGCCAGCCGATGCTGATTAAGTTAAAAGGTGAAGTTGAAGCTTTTTATAAATAAGCTGCATTTTATACCGTCCGCATGCAATGTGTTGATAACTGTGTAATTCAATGCATTGCATTCAAGATCTAGCTAGGTTTCTCATCCAAACATATAACAAACGGCTCAAGAGGGATTGCCAACGCGTGGCGACTTTAGTGCAAAATTGAAGTTCAGTGTTTACGGTGTGCTTTTTAAGTTCGGTGGTGCGTTGTCAACCCCTTAGCCGGGCGTTATGCGATTCATGAGGTCAGTGAAAGGAATAGAAATTTATGTACAAAGTTGGCGTTGTTATATTTGATGATTTCACAGATGTAGACTTTTTCCTTATGTATGATTTGCTTGGGAGGACAACCGATAGTTGGACGGTCAGCATACTGGGAACTAAACCTGAGCATCATTCACACCTTGGCATGAAAGTTAGAACTGACGGACATATTTCAGAGGTGGCGAACCAAGATGTCGTTCTTATCACTAGTGGTAAACGTGGTATTCCAGCAGCGATGAAAGATGCTGAATTTATGTCAGCGTTTAACCTTGACCCAAACAAACAGCTAATTGGCTCGATTTGTGCTGGTTCATTCATCCTTCATGAGCTCGGTTTACTAAAAGGTAAGCCATTGACAACCAATCCAGATGCTAAAAGTGTTCTACAAAAGATGGGAGGAGACGTTCAGGATCTGCCTCTAGTAGTAGAAGGTAACATAGCCACTGCCGGAGGTTGTCTTTCGCTGATTTATCTCATTGGTTGGGTGGCAGAGCGGCTTTTTGACTCAGGTAAACGAAAAACTATTCAGAATCAATTAATTCCAGCTGGGCAGTTAGAACTTTTTGAAGAGATCATTAACACAACTATTCAGTCAGCAGAGTCGAAAAATTCGCATAACAAAGCGTTTAAGAGTGATTCGTAACGCTTGGCATTTTTAGTTTGCGTTGGTTTTGGTGTTTAAGGTGCAATGCAGGAACTCCGGCATTGCGTTACTCACACCTTAACGCGGCGTTAGCCGTCATTAAACTTGCCATCTTCAAAGTGATAGAATAGTATCACTTTAGTGGTCTGTTTTTGGAGTAAGTCTAATGAAAGTTGAATTGGTAACATCACTTAAGCGACAAGCAACTAAGATCCTTGCTGATCTCCATGATACCAAAGAGCCTGTATTAATCACTGAACATGGTAAACCATCGGCTTATCTTATTGATGTTGATGATTATGAGTTTATGCAAAATCGATTAGCGATTCTTGAAGGTATTGCTCGTGGTGAGCGAGCGATTACCGACGGTAGAATAATTTCTCATCATGAAGCCAAGGGCAAAATGTTAAAATGGCTGAAATAATTTGGACTGAACCAGCGTTATCAGATCTTAACGATATCGCTGAATATATAGCACTTGAAAATGTTGTGTCTGCAAAACAACTAGTCCAAACGATTTTCTCTAAAGTTGAACGTTTGGAAGCCTTTCCTGATTCAGGCCGTATCCCACCAGAGCTCGAACATTTAAGTTACAGGGAAGTTGTTATTAATCCGTGTCGTGTTTTTTATAAGCAAAATGACGGCAAGGTTTATATTTTATTTGTTATGCGAGCAGAAAGAGATCTTCGTAAATTTTTGTTGAGTAGACAATAGTTACGCGAATAAACGGCTAACAAACGCTTTAAGAGGGACAGCCAACGCGCGGCATTTTTACTATGCGTTGGATTTTAGTGGTTAAGGTGTTATGCGGAAACTTAGTAGTAGCGTTGTCTGCCCCTTAAGCGGGCGTTATGCAACTCAGGTAAATTTAGGGGCTCAATCTTTTGGGATTTCTCCGGCTATTCGTTTTGTGTTGTCGGCAAATGAACTTTTTCACCCTCAGATTCGTGGTTAATTCAAACCGTAAAACAGACAAGGTTCTTTGTTTGCCTCAATCAGTTTTAGCGCCGGTGCGTTGTGAATTTTGCGCGTGCAAAGTGTGGAAAGGGCAAGTTATTCGATGATTTCGTATTTGTTGAAAGACTTGCTGGTTGAGTTTTCCTGATTCAAAAGCTTGGTTTGTTGTTGAAAGGTAGACTTTGTTTTGGCGGCTTATTTATCACAGTTCTTGCTTGGGTTGATTCTTGAATCACTTAACCTTTGCAATTGCGGCTTTCGGTCGTGTAAA
>NZ_CAWNMS010000093.1:0-5798 GCF_963875605.1 Vibrio sp. V04_P4A5T148 | reverse complement strand
TAACACCACTGAGTCGTCATGGTGAAATAAATTAAGATAATTAAAAATAAAAAGGATGAGTTAGTATCTATCGATTACTTTATAATACTAAATAAGCCTATTTTTATTTATTAAACCTTGATTGTTTATTTGGTTTGTATTATTAATTGTATTGCCACGAAACACGGAAATTTTAAAAAAACTATAAATAACTTTATTAGGAAAGTATAACTAATGATCATCTTCAAAAAAACGATTTTATCGTTGAGTGTTATTTTACTGTCTGTAGCAAATCAAACCGTCGCACAAACGGATATTCAACTGACCCAAGCGGTCAAAGATATCGAAAGTGATTGGCAAGGTCGTATTGGTGTTTATGCCTACGACATAAATGGAAGTTTTACTTTTGGTTACCGTGAGCAAGAACGCTTTCCGTTATGTAGTTCTTTTAAGTCACTCCTAGCTGCGGCTATCTTGCAAAAGTCACAAAATCAATTATTGAACTTGGAGACTTTTATCGATTTTAGTAAGCGTGAGTTAGAGTTTTGGTCACCAATTACTGAGAAAAATCACGCCACTGGAATGAGCATAGGCGAACTTGCTCAAGCAGCTCTTCAGTATAGTGATAATGGCGCTACCAATATTTTATTAGAGCGTTATATCGGTGGTCCTCAGGGTATGAACAATTTTATGAAAAGTATTGCTGATCAAGATTTCCGTTTAGACCGTTGGGAACTAGAACTTAATACAGCTATACCAGGAGATGAACGCGATACCTCTACTCCTAGGTCAATGGCGACGAGCCTTGGCAAGCTATCTTTTAGCAATGTGTTGACAGCCTCCCATCAGAACTTGTTTCATGATTGGCTAATCGGCAACACTACTGGAGACAATAGAATCAGAGCAGTCGTCCCTAAGCAATGGAAAGTGGGCGATAAAACGGGAACCTGTGGTGCCTATGGCGCAGCAAGCGATGTAGCTGTTATCTGGCGAGAAAAAGCGTCTCCGTTAGTGATAGCAATATATACGCATAAATCTGAGCCAACCGCTAAACATAGCGACAAGTTAATTGCAGAAGTCGCTAAAGAAACGCTTCAGTACATAATAAGCCAATCGCAATAGTATGCACCACGCAAGCGCTTAACCTATTCGGGGTCTTAGCGCTAATATTATCGTAAGCGCGTCATAAACCCCACATTCTAATCAATATCGGTACGTCCTAAGATCAAATCTCCCAATCTCAAGGAGATCTGAAATGGCAAAACGACGTACCGACCAAGAATGGGAAAACCTGTTCGAGCAATACGAATCCAGTCAACTATCCCAGCGTGTTTTCTGCGAGCGCCATAGTCTGAGTCTTTCGACCTTTTATGCAAAGCGTCAACAATTGCAGTGCTCTGGGCAATCTCAAACTGGTGGCTTTATCAAAGCTGAAGTCGTTGAAAAAACGACTCGCTACCAAGTAACTCAAACACCCGTCGCCAACATGACATTATTTGTTAATGACGCTGAACTCAGCATTCCACAGGGTACACCTGCCTCGTATCTGGCAGAGTTAATCGGAGCACTATCATGAAACGAATGTTGAGCGCCCCGAATGTTTACCTGTATCGGGAGTTCGTGGATTTTAGAAAGTCTATCAATGGCCTGGCGGCGATTATCGAGTCCGAAACCGATTTGCCGCTAGGTACAGGCGCACTTTTCCTGTTTACCAATAAACAACGCGACAAAGTCAAAGTGTTGTACTGGGATAAAACGGGCTTCGCCCTGTGGTACAAACGGCTCGAAAAAGCCAAATTCAAATTGCCCACTCAAGAGAAAAAACAGGTCTACACCCTGACTCAATTTGACTTAGATAGACTATTATCTGGCTTCACAATAATCGGCCATAAACCGATGAAAATAGACAATTTTACAATGAGTTAATCTCGATAAAAGTCAGTTATACCAAGCCTTGACGTGGTGTTTTTAGTATAATCAATGCCATGAAAAAGACGCCCGATATTAACCCAGAAAGCCAAGACATCGCCGAGCTTCAAGCTATGGTGAAAGCGTTGATGTCGGAGAAAAAAGAGTGGCAACAAGAGCGCCAATCCTTAATTGAACAGTTTAAACTGGCCCTTGACCGTCAATTCGCCAAACGCTCGGAAGCGTTAAAGCCTTATAATGAAGCGTAAGGTGACCTCTTTAATGAGGCGGAATGTGAAGCAGCGAAAGTGGAAGATGAGGTTATCACCACCACAACGACGACTATTAAACGTCGTGGTAAACGTCAACCGCTGCCTAAAGACTTACCGCGTGAAACACTCGTACTTGACCTAGATGAGCACGACAAGCAGTGCTCATGCTGCCAACACGCTCTGCATAAAATCGGCGAAGACCGCAGTGAAAAGCTGGAGTTCACGCCCGCCGTCCTAAAAGTATTGGAAGTCGTTCGCCCGAAATACGCCTGTCGTCAGTGTGAACAACAGGCTGAAAAAAGCCACATTCACCAACAACCCGCACCGATAAGTATCATCCCCAAAAGCTTCGCTACCGAAAGTCTGCTTGCCAACATTATTTTAGGCAAATATCAGTATGCGCTTCCGCTGTATCGTCAGGAAACCTTGTTCACCCAATCAGGTATCGAGTTATCGAGAACGACCATGGCCAGGTGGGTAATCCAGGTGAGTGAAAAGTTCAAACCGCTTTATCAGGCACTGAAGGCTCACTTACTCGAACAAGTGGTGGTTCAGGCCGATGAAACGCCGCTCAATGTGCTCAAGGAAGACAAGCAATGTTACATGTGGTTGTACTGCTCGGGAGCCGACTCCCCTGAAGCTAAACTCCCTGACATGAAAAATATCGTCTTGTTCGACTATCAAAACAGTCGCGCGAGAGTGTGCCCCGTGAACTTCTTGGGTGATTACTCAGGCTATCTGCAAAGTGATGGTTACGCGGCTTATGATGGATTAGCCAACGTCACCAATGTCGGTTGCTTCGCTCATGCACGTCGTAAGTTCATGGAAGCGAAGAAGCTTCAGGGCAAGGGTAAAACAGGTAAAGCGGATGTGGCGTTAGCCAAAATCCAAAAGTTGTACGCACTTGAATCTCGATTAAAACTGGCTTCGGTCGAAGAGCGTTGGGCAGAAAGACAAGCGCAGGCTAAACCGATGTTGGATGACTTCTATGACTGGTTAACCACGCAGAAAGTCATCGAATCGAGTCCTCTTGGTAAAGCCATCAAGTACACCTTGGGTCAGTGGCCTAAGCTGATACGCTATGTTGAAGATGGGTATTTATCTATCGACAACAACCGAGCGGAACGCGCAATCAAATCGCTGGTCATTGGCAGAAAAAATTGGTTATTCTCGACGAATCCACTTGGTGCTGATGCGAGTGCTTTGCTGTATAGCATCATCGAGACGGCGAAAGCGAACGGACTGATACTCTACGATTACATGGTCAAATGTATGAAAGAACTGGCAAAGCCAGAGCCTGATATTAACTCTCTTCTTCCTTGGAACTTCTCACACTGAAACTAAAACGCCCCGTGGGATCATGGGGCGCTTACGATGGTTTTAGTCGTGAATTTAAGTGATTTCTTGCCCATATTGTCTAAGCTCAGCCTATAGGCTTAAGCTTAAGACAATTAAACAAATCTAGGGATAGTCTGTTGTTACTGGGCGAGAATTAGCAACAAAAGCCAAAGCTACTGCTTACATGTTTCTCTGGCGTATCTGTAAAATTATTTAGAGTTTCTACTTTTTGGATGGTAGTCCTTCCAAAGGTGAGAATATGCTATATCTTCCCATGGTGAAGGAACCACTTTGCCATCTCTATAAAATATTATTCTCCCTTGCAGTCTATCCCAGTGTCTATATATATACCTAAGCTCTGAAGCAGTGATTGTACAACCGTACAAGCGGTTATCTTTTGTGGTAACACCTCGAATATTCATCCCATCAAGGATGAAATGGATTTTTCGTTCTGAAGCTGGGGATTGTTGGGCTACCATTTCAATCCCACTTTTGCTACCACGTTTCCACCACTCCCGCTCAACGACATGCTTAGATGATATTTTCAGTTTTCCATGTGTTGACGCAACATTTTGATATGCATCAAAGTCAAATCCGTATTTGCTCGGACGACCAATCATTGCCTTTGAAATGGCTTCAGATAGGCGAGACATCCGAAAATTTCCGCCCATTTTCTTCAATCTATCAAATTCATCACTTAATGCTGCCCTTACTGGATCACTATAACTATTTATTATCATGGAGCGATTATTTCTAGTGCCTTTCCTAGCCCATTCATTACCGTTATTTTCACCTATTACACTGTTAACCACATTAACCTTATGATAGTCCTCAAGTTTTTTTAAATAGTTTTCATCCCTTCCAAACGATGTACCATACATAAGGTCACCACAGCGGAAATTTTTAACTATTGCGTCTTTTGGTTTCATTCCGATACTAGGTAGAAAATTAGTGGCATTATCATCTTTGTTTTTATTGGGAGTAGCCACCACTTTAGATTTGATCCCAATACTAGGTAGAAAATTAGTTGTATTGTTGTACTTGCTTTTATTAGCAGCTTTACGCTCGGTTAAAATCTTTTCTCGATGTACAGCATAACGCGGCTCATTCTCTTGCACATACAACCAGTTTTTCTCACTTTGTATAAGGCGTTCTCGACGCTGCCGTTGAATTTTTTCTTGCGGTGTTTCTCTTATTAACTCCGATTCATTCACCACATTGATACTAGAAAAACGTTTTTCTATAGCAGTAAAGTTCTTCACTTCTGCCGCTTTTAAGGCTAAAGCACTTTTTTCTATCTCATTTTGTAAATGACATGAGCTACAAGTACACACTTTGGGATCTAGACTGCCTACTGGGCAACGATAGTTTTTGTCGAACATGATTTATTCTCTATATTTACAGGCTTATGTTCTCGTAATGAATCTTTACTAACCGACATGTCGGTAAAAATACAAAAAAGTATGACACTCTAAAGTGTCATACTTTCAATTATTGTAGGACATGCCGGCAAATCAAAACAAGACAAAAAACATTATACCTATAAGCGCGCAGTTGACTATAAAATGCGTCCCGGAACACCTTTTCAAGACTAATTCCCAATTTCTCGATCCAAAAGAAATTGTCTAGGGAAGTACCTTTCTCGCTAATACGCTCAATTATAAAGTGTTTAAAATCAGTTTTTGACGCAATCTGTCTAAAGGCAAGGTCATCGTCAAGGTCTATTGTCGGGTAGTAAATCTCCGGCTAAAGTGTAGCAGCTAACAAACGGCTCAAGAAGGATTGCCAACGCGTGGCGGTTTTAGTGCAAAATTGAAGTTCAGTGTTTACGGTGTGTTTTTTGAGTTCGTCGGTGCGTTGTCAACCCCTTAGCCGGGCGTTAGCTGAGGTTAAGGAAAATTATAAAATCACAGGCTTCCGTGATTAGGGTGTTTTTTCTAGCTATTACAAAGAGTTAAGCTAGATCTTCGGAATGTCTTTCATAATCAAGAGACTTGCTAAGCTCTGCATTTAATGCATTTTAAACCGTTACTTTAGTGAGATTTTTATGAGGTCATAAAGCTTGATGGTTTGTAAGCGCGTCATAAACCCCACATTCTAATCAATATCGGTACGTCCTAAGATCAAATCTCCCAATCTCAAGGAGATCTGAAATGGCAAAACGACGTACCGACCAAGAATGGGAAAACCTGTTCGAGCAATACGAATCCAGTCAACTATCCCAGCGTGTTTTCTGCGAGCGCCATAGTCTGAGTCTTTCGACCTTTTATGCAAAGCGTCAACAATTGCAGTGCTCTGGGC
>NZ_CAWNMS010000092.1:0-6052 GCF_963875605.1 Vibrio sp. V04_P4A5T148 | reverse complement strand
CCCCTTAACCGGGCGTTAAGTGACTCAAATTCGTCAGGAGTAATAAAATTGAGTAGATATGATAAAGTCGATTTGGCTTATGAATTTCTTTCCGCAAAAGAAACTGAGGGTGAATCATTTACAATAGATGAACTAGCTAAGGTTACTGGTTGGAAAACGCAGACATGTGGTACATATCCATCGAAGCGCTGGCATCAATACGTGCAAAAAGATGGCTCACATTATCTAACAACTGGCATCAAGTTTCTAAGTAAAGAAGAATTTAGGGCGGTTCATAGTCAAAAATTACAACAAGTTGCTGATCAATCAGCAAAAGGTATGCTACTTCATAAAGCCAGAGAATTTGCCTTACTAGCGGTATCTACATACAACAACCCATACACCGAATTTAAGACTTACGGCTACATCGTAAATATTGTTATTGCATATACAGCTCTATTCCACGCGATCTTTGAAAAGAAAGGTGTAGATTATTTCCATCATAAAGATGGAAAACCAGTCATTATTGATGGGGAAGAGAAAGCATGGGAGTTAATGGAGTGCTGCAATAAATATTGGAATGGTGTTGAACGTCCTGAGAAGTTCAATCTACAGTTCTTAATCGGACTTAGAAACAAAATTGAGCATCGAAGCCTTCCTGCAATAGATCTTGCTGTTGCCGGTGAGTGCCAAGCTGCCTTGATTAACTTTGAAAATTTGCTCGCAGAAGAATTTGGTGATTCTTATGCTCTAAGCACAAACTTAGCTATTGCCATGCAACTAAGCCGCGTATCAGAGCAAGCCCAAATTGATGCAATGAAGCAACTTCAAAAAGAAAACTACCAAGTCGTTCGTCATTACATGGAAACTTATCGTGCAGATTTAGAAGACACTATTGTGGAAAGTCAGCAATATCGTATTCGTGCCATGCTAGTCCCTAAATTAGGTAATCACGCCAAGTCGTCAGATATTGCAGTAGAATTTATTAATGTAAGCAAGCTATCAGAAGAAGAGCTACAAAACTATGAACAAGGTGTTGCTTTCATCAAGGGTATTGAAAACCCTTACAAACTGAAACCTTCAAAAGTAATGGCTCTCGTTCGTGAAAAGATTCACTTTTTCAATATGCCGCTACATACGAAATGTTGGAAATACTTCGAGGCTCGCCCTAGAGACAATTCGCCAGCCTTCAAAGGTGAGTATGCGTCATTTATTGAGGGTTTCGATGGTTATCTGTATACAAAACAATGGGTAACCTTTTTGTCGACAGAGCTTAGAAAACCAGAAGTATTGGCTAAGGTGAAAAAAGCCACTTAACAAAGCATTTAAGAGTGATTCGCAACGCTTGGCAGTTTCGCTTCGCTCAAGTATAGCCAAGCGCCGCTCACACCTTAATGCGGCGTTATGCAACTCAGGTAAATTTAGGGGTTCAATCTTTTGGGATTTCTCTGGCCATTCGTTTTGTGTTGTCGGCAAATGAGCATGTTTACCCTCAAATTAGTGGTTAACTCAAACCGTAAAACAGGCAAGTTTCTTTGTTTGCCTCAATCAGTTTTAGCGTTGGCGTGTTGTGAATCTTGTGGGCGCAAAGTGTGGAAAGTGCAAGTTTATCGAGCATTTTGCTTTTTCTGAAGTTTTCGCTCGTTGAGTTTGTCTGATTCAAAAGCTTGGTTGGTTGTTGAAAGGTGGACTTTGTTTTGGCGGCTTATTTATCTCGGCTCCTACTTGGGTTGATTCTTGAATCACTCAACCATTGCAATCGTGGCTTTTGATCGAGTAAAGTCAGTTTATCTCATTGAATTTGCATAACAAACGGCTCAAGAGGGATTGCCAACGCGTGGCGGTTTTAGTGCAAAATTGAAGTTCAGTGTTTAAGTGTGTTTTTTAAGTCCGGCGGTGCGTTGTCAACCCCTTAGCCGGGCGTTAGCTGAGGTTAAGAAAAACCTTAAAATTAAGCGCTTATTTTTCTTAGTCTGAGGCTCTAGCTTTACACCTGAAAGTCAGCACTTTTCCATGTATCTCGCCAGTGGCACTGTTCGTGAAGTGCTTGAACTAACCGAAGTCTTCTTACGGGAAGTGGTGTGTTTGTTTATTTCTTTGGTGTGGCTTCTTTGGTTTTGAAGCTCTTTCGCGCTTAAATGGATTTCGCGCACTTGGTGGTTGGCTTCTTCGAAAGAATTCTTTGCAAATTTAAGTCCTAGAAGCTCGTCAGTTTCTCGGTTATTTCTTCTTTGCCAAGTGCGTTTCGTGGGTTAGGTTTTAGTTTCTCAGTTGTCCGTTTTACTTTGCCGCTTGAAAGCAATAATGTGTTTTAAATTAGGCTATTGGGTAGTCAATCTCCGGCTAAAGTGCAGCAGCTAACAAACGGCTCAAGAGGGATTGCCAACGCGTGGCGGCTTTAGTGCAAAATTGAAGTTCAGTGTTTACGCGTGTTTTTGAGTTCGGCTATGCGTTGTCAACCCCTTAGCCGGGCGTTATGCAACTCAGGTAAATTTAGGAGTTCAATCTTTTGGGATTTCTCCGGCCATTCGTTTTGTGTTGTCGGCAAATGAGCTTTTTTATCCTAAAACTCTTGGTTCACTCAAGCCGTAAAACAGGCAAGGTTCTTTGTTTGCCTCAATCAGTTTTAGCGTTGGCGTGTTGTAAATTAAGTGGGCGCAAAGTGTGGAAAGGGCAAGTTTATCGAGTATTTCGCATTTGCTGAAAGTCTTGCTTGTTGAGTTTGTCTCATTCAAAAGCTTGGTTTGTTGTTGAACGGTGGACTTTGTTTTGGCGGCTTATTTATCTCGGCTCCTACTTGGGTTGGTTCTTGAATCACTCAACGATTGCAATTGTGGCTTTTGAACGAGTAAAGTCAGTTTATCTTATTGAATTTGCATAACAAACGGCTCAAGAGGGATTGCCAACGCGTGGCGGCTTTAGTTCAAAATTGAAGTTCAGTGTTTACAGTGTGTTTTTTGAGTTCGGCGGTGCGTTGTCAACCCCTTAGCCGGGCGTTATGCAACTCAGGTAAATTTAGGGGTTCAATCTTTTGGATTTCTCCGGCCATTCGTTTGGTATTGTCGGCAAATGAGCTTTTTTACCCTAAAATTCGTGGTTTACTCAAGCCGTAAAACAGGCAAGGTTCTTTGTTTGCCTCAATGAGTTTTGGTGCTGGTTTGTTGTGAATTTAGCGGGCGCAAAGTGTGGAAAGGGCAAGTTTATCGAGCATTTTGCACTTGCTGAAGTTTTAGCTCGTTGAGTTTTCCTGATTCAAAAGCTTGGTTTGTTGCTGAAAGGTGGACTTTGTTTTGGCGGCTTATTTATCTCGGCTCCTACTTGGGTTGGTTCTTGAATCACTCAACCATTGCAATTGTGGCTTTTGGTCGTGTAAATTCGGTTTATCTCATTGAATTTGCATAACAAACGGCTCAAGAGGGATTGCCAACGCTTGGCGACTTTAGTGCAAAATTGAAGTTCAGTGTTTACGGTGTGTTTTTTAAGTCCGGCGGTGCGTTGTCAACCCCTTAGCCGGGCGTTATACCTATGCAACCACTTGAGTTTCCAAAATATGCCCACATATTGATATCGTCAATTAATCTAATGTAGGGATACATATGTCATTTCAAAATCTAAATGCCGGCGATATTGTTGTCAGCAACTTCGGTGTTTATCAGCACTGGTCTCTAGTCTCAGATTCTTTATGCGAAAAGGGTTTACCTATGCTCATTTCTGCAACTCAGCGAAATGGCACAGTTCAAGAAGAAAGTTGGGATGTTGTAACTCAAGGTAAACATACATATCCAGCTAAAGTTACTTACGACCGTCCGGTGTCAGAGGTGCTCGAACTTGCTCGCTCTCAAATTGGAACGTGGAAATACTCATTAACAGACCGAAACTGTGAGCATTTTGCTAAATGGGCTACAGGGTTAAAAATGTCTTCGACTCAAGTTATTGCAGGTGCAACTGGTGCTGTTTTAGGCGCAAGCCTAGTTGGTTTATATTCAGAAAATCCGAAGTTTGCTAAATTTCTTGGTGGTGCTTTAGCTCTTGGTAGTTTAGCTGTTTTAGCGACTAAAGCAGTCGAGAAAAAATAGGTATAACAAACGCTTCAAGAGGGACAGCCAACGCGCGGCATTTTTACTATGCGTTGGTTTTGGTGATTACGGTATTATGCGGAAAGTTAGTAGTAGCGTTGGCTGCCCCTTAAGCGGGCGTTAAGTTTCCAAATCTACATTTGTGACAAATTTGGTCGATAATGTCATTAGTATGAGTTATACTGCGGGCAACGTATGCAATGAGAGAATACTAATGATTAAAAGACTTGGCTTCAGTAATTTCTATAGTTTCAAAGAGTACTCAGAAGTTAGCTTTGAATTTGACAAAAATGTACCTGAAACCATAAGTAAAGGACTGTCTACAGGTACAGTGATTGGTATTAAAGGTAGCAATGGCTCAGGCAAAACCAATGTGATAAAAGTGATCAACTTTTTCTTTGCTTTTTGTCTAGATAAATTTTCATACTATGGTGTTGAGAAAAAGACTGGGGACTCTCTGCCCTATAAAAGCTTTTTCGATAGTGACGATGTAACTGAATTTGATATCGAATTTTTGATCGATGATATTACATACATCTATGAACTAGAGATAAAGAAGAACAATATAATAAAAGAAACAATAATTAGAAACAAAAAAAGAGATGTAGTTCTTATAGAAAGAAATGAACATGGAACTATTGAGTGTATAAAAGACTTTGATGAGCTAAAAAATATCAAGCTTAGAGATGATCAGTCAATAATTTCTATTGTGGATAAGTTTAAATTTAATAATAAAATGCATGAGCTTGATATTCTAAACTTTGAGTTTGTGAAGTTGTTATCAAATGTAGACTATAACGGATACAATGATTTTAGTCTTGGTGTAGAAGGCACGACTAAAAGATACAAAGAGTCTGAAGAATTATTCGAGTTCATTAAAGGCATTATAAAATCGGCTGACTCAGGCATTAAAGATATCGTAATTAAAGATCGCCTGAACGAAGATGGAGAGAAAGTATATTTCCCTCTATTTGTCCATGAAAATGAAGGTAAAGAGTTCTTTATGCCATTTAAGGATGAGTCTAGTGGTACGAAAGAACTCTACAAAAAGATGATTGTTTATCATTTTGTTCTCAATAGTGGCGGTGTTCTGGCATTTGATGAATTTGATGTGCACTTACATGCGAATGTATTGCCTATGATCGTTAACTTGTTTCTCGATTTTAATATTAACAAAAAGCACGCACAGTTTATTTTTACAGCCCATAATACAGAAATTATAGATACTTTAGGTCGTTATAGAAGTGTTCTGGTCAACAAGGACGATAATGAAAGTTATTGTTATCGCTTAGACGAAATAAAAGGTAGTATCTTAAGAAATGGAAGACCAATTAGTCCTGTTTATAAAGAGGGCAAAATTGGAGGGGTTCCACCTATATTTCTAGGTGGAAAGGAACTGTAATTATGGTGAGAAAGAATAAAAGAACAAATAAAAAGAAAGTCTCATTTGTAGCGGATGCTTCACTTCCCGATTTAGAAAGTACGGACTTAGCCGCAAGGTCGCGATTTAATTTTTCTTATCTAAACGAGTTACAAGATGGAGCTCAATCCATAGCTGAATGGAATCAAGATGGCAAAAAAGATGCTTCCTTGGAAAAGTTGCTATCAAATCTTAAGGACTATAGTACTTATCCTCTTTCTCATTGGATTAATGAGGGGCGCTTAACTATTTATGGTCGATTTCCTAAAGAAAAATCAGAATTTAAGCACCCTGTGAACGTTCCTCACGAAGTTTCTTGGGGGAGATTTCGGTTGGCTGGTAAAGTACGCCTAGCGGGATTTGTAATCCCGTCAGAATTTGAAGATACCGAATTTACTACTAAATCGGGAAAGAAAGTAAAATATTGTACGAATACTTTTTATATAGTTTTTCTCGATAAAGATCATTTGTTTTATAAAACGGAAAAACGCAATACATAGAAACTTAACAAACTGTTTAAGAGTGATTCGCAACGCTTGGCATTTTTGCTATGCGTTGCGTTTAGTGTTTAAGGTCG